>JANXPQ010000306.1 GCA_025357235.1 Betaproteobacteria bacterium | reverse complement strand
TGGACACGTCGTTCAAGACCATCCGCAGGGCGGCAGGACATAGCGGTAATACAGGGAGGCGAAATTCGCCAGTTTGGCCCGCCGCAGGAAATCTACAATCGACCGGCGGATCTGTTCGTCGCCGGTTTCATCGGCTCGCCTTCGATGAATTTCATCAAGTCACAGGTAATGGAAGACTCCGCTGGCGTCGGATTGCGCCTGCAATCCGGGGACGGGGATTTTGTATTGCCCTTGCGCCAGACCGGCGAAGCATTGCGTCCCTGGATCGGAAAAACGCTGATCCTGGGCATACGGCCGGAGCAGATATCGGATGCCGGAACCGTCCAGCGCACTGCGCACAACGCTTACGTGCGCAAGTTCAAGATCGAACTGGTCGAACCCACGGGACCGGACACGCTGTTGTTCATACGCATCAACGGCGAAACTGTCTGCTGCCGGGTCAGGCCGGAACAGGCTTGCGCGGCGGGCGAAACAATGGAACTGGCGTTCGACCTTTCCAAGGCGGTGTTCTTCGACCCCGATTCCGGAAAGCGCATCGGCTAGTTTCCGTCTCCCTTGTCAGCGGAACTTCCCCGATAGCGGATCTTCAGCGCAAGAATGGTCAGCGACAGCGCCAGCGTAATCGCGTTGGAAAAGATCAACGGGAAAGACCGCAGCGAAATACCGTATATCAGCCAGAGCACGATGCCTGCGCTGAACAGCGAGAACATCCTTGCCGAGATGTCGTTGCCGGACTTCGTGCGGTAGATTTTTATCACCTGGGGTATGAAGGCCGTCGTCGTCAGCATTCCGGCGATGAGGCCAATTATGTCGATCCAGCCGTTCATAGAATCACTGTGGATCCTGGAAAAGCGTGGCAAGGCCGCGCAATGCCGGAGAATGCGCCAGGATCACATAAGTCGGAACGCCAGCGACGTAGCGGGAAAAGCGTCCCTTTGTTTCGAAGTGCTGGCGGAACGGCGAACGCGCAAAAAAATCGCCGAGCCGCGGCACGATTCCGCCGCCGATGTAGCAGCCGCCGCGTGCGCCGAGGGTCAGCACCAGATTGGCTGCGGCCGTTCCAAGAATCGCGCAGAACATATGTACGGCTTCAGTGCAATGCGCGTCGCTACCGGCCATGGCGGCCGTAGTAATTTTGTCCGGTCCAAGCGATCGGGCTTGCACTGCGTCCAGCGAGCACAAAGCCTGGTAGAGATTCTCGAGCCCCATTCCGCTGACCACGCGTTCAGTGGAAACGTGGTCGAATTTATCGAGCAACCATCCGAGCACATCGAGCTCGCGCTTGTTTATCGGACTGAATGCCGTGTGGCCACCCTCACCCTGCAGGGCGACGAAGCGTCCGTTTGCCGGAATCAGTCCGGAGACGCCGAGTCCGGTACCCGGTCCGATGACAGCTATGGGCGTGCCGGCGACGGCAGTGCCGCCGCCTACTGATTGCACCTCGTCGGGACGCAGCGTGGGCACAGCCAGCGCCAACGCCGTGAAATCATTGACGACCTGCAGACGATCGAGTCCAAGGGCGTGGCGCGTCTGTTCGATCGAGAAGCCCCATGGTCCATTCGTCAGCTTGATGAAATCGCCGATCGGCTGGACGGCGACGTCGAGCGCGGCTTCCCGTACGACGGGATTGCCCAGGTCCTGGAGATAGTGTCGCGCTGCGTCCTCCAGGCTCGCGAAATCGGCGCATTGCACGGTCTCCTCGTCCTGCGGTTCCAGTGACCCCGCTGGAACCAGTGCGAAACGTGCGTTGGTCCCGCCGATATCCACCACCATTCGCATGATGCCCGTCATAGGCCAGTCCTCAACGGCTTCGAGGCGATCGGGGATCGCGGCATTCCCTAAATCACACGCTTGACCGCATCGGCAACGGCTTCGGCTGTAATGCCGAAAAATTTGAAGAGCTCGCCCGCGGGTGCCGATTCCCCGAAGCGATCCAGACCGATGACGGCACCCTCTAGTCCAACATACTTCCGCCAATAGTCCGTTACGCCAGCCTCCACCGCGACACGCTTCATGCCTTTCGGCAGCACGGAATTGCGGTAGGCGACATCCTGTCGATCGAACACATTCGTGCTGGGCATCGAGACCACCCTTACCGCGATACCGGCATCGGCCAGCATTTTCTGCGCAGCCATCGCCAGCGCAACTTCCGAGCCCGTCGCGATGATGATCGCCTTCGAGCTGGCTGCGTCCGACAGCACATAACCGCCGCGGGCGATCTGTTCGATGCGCGCGGCGTCGCGTACCTGGAATGGCAGGTTCTGGCGGGAGAACAGCAGGCAAGCCGGCCCGGTACGGCGCTCGATCGCGGCAATCCAGGCCACTGCAGATTCCACCGAGTCGCAGGGACGCCAGACATCCATGTTCGGGATCAGGCGCAGGCTGGCCGCGTGCTCGACCGACTGGTGCGTGGGTCCGTCCTCGCCCAAGCCGATGGAGTCATGGGTGAAGACGAACAGCGTCCGGATCTTCATCAGCGCCGCCATGCGCAGCGCATTGCGGGAATAGTCCGAGAACGTGAGGAAGGTCCCGCCGTAGGGAATCAATCCGCCGTGCAGCGTCATGCCGCTCATGATCGCGGACATGCCGAATTCGCGCACGCCGTAATTGACGTAGTTGCCGCCGCCGGTTTTGCCGACGCTTTTCGATCCCGACCACAGCGTCAGATTCGATCCGGCCAGGTCGGCCGAGCCACCGATCAATTCGGGCAGCGCCGGCGCCAGTGCTTCGATCGCATTCTGCGACGCCTTGCGACTGGCGATGGTCTCGGCTTTTTCATTGACCCTGGCGAGAAACCCATCCGCATGCTGACGCCAGCTCTGCGGCAGTTCGCCCGACATGCGCCGCGCAAACTCTGCTGCTTCATTCGGAAAAGCCTTCGCATAAACGGCGAACCGGGAATTCCAGTCTGCTTCCCGCGCGGTGCCTTTGCTTCGCGCATTCCATCCCGCGTAAATGTCTGCGGGGATTTCGAATGGCGGATAGTTCCAGCCGATATTCTGGCGAGTTGCCGCCACTTCCTTTTCGCCCAGCGCGGCGCCGTGGCTGTCGTGGCTGCCGGCCTTGTTGGGCGAACCCTTGCCGATGATGGTTTTGCAGCAAATCAGGCTCGGCCTGTCGCCGACTCTGCTGCTTTCTTCTATGGCGGCATCGACGGCGTTCACGTCGTGGCCGTCGATGTTGCGCACCACGTGCCAGCCATAGGCCTCGAAACGCTTCGGCGTGTCATCGGTAAACCAGCCATCGACGTGGCCGTCGATCGAGATGCCGTTATCGTCGTAAAACGCCATCAGCTTGCCCAGGCCAAGTGTGCCGGCCAGCGAACACGCTTCGTGCGAGATGCCTTCCATCAGGCAGCCATCGCCGAGGAAGACGTAGGTCCGGTGATCGACGATATTGTGTCCGGGACGGTTGAATTCCGCAGCCAGCAATTTTTCTGCGAGCGCCATGCCCACCGCGTTGCCCAAGCCCTGGCCGAGCGGCCCGGTGGTGGTCTCCACGCCGGGTGTCATGCCAAACTCGGGATGGCCGGGCGTCATCGAATGCAGTTGGCGGAAGCGCTTGATCTCTTCCATCGGCAGCGCGTAGCCGGTCAGATGCAACAGCGCATACAACAGCATCGAGCCGTGACCGTTGGAGAGCACGAAGCGATCGCGATCCGCCCACTTGGGATTGGCCGGGTTGTGCCGCAGATGGTGATTCCATAACACCTCGGCGATTTCCGCCATGCCCATGGGCATGCCCGGATGGCCGGAATTGGCTTTTTGTACTGCATCCATCGCCAGCGCGCGGATGGCGTTGGCAAGATCGGTCCTGGTTGCCATGTCTTCCTTTGGAGAAACAGAAAAAATCCCGGGGGACCCGGGAGGAAACACGCCGCCAGTTTAGCCGAGGACGGCCCGGATTATTCGTCGGCGCGGCGCGGAAGTTTGACGCCGAGTTGCTTCAGCTTGCGATACAGGTGGGTGCGTTCCAGTCCCACGCGCTCGGCCACACGGCTCATGTTTCCGCCTTCACGGCTCAGATGGTATTCGAAATACACGCGCTCGAACGCATCGCGCGCCTCGCGCAATTCGCGGTCCAGCGGCAACGTTTGTGCCGGACTCGGCAGCGGCGCATCCAGCGTCGCCAGCGCACTGCTTACGTCGGCCACACCAATCTCCGCGCCCAGCGCCAGTTGTGCAACGGTCTTCACTACACTTTCCAGTTGCAGCAGATTTCCGGGCCAGTGGTAGTTGCGCAGCGTGTTCAATGCCGCGGTATTGAAAGTGCGCGCCTGCGCCTCCTTCGCTTCGATTGCGCGCGACAGCACGAGATTGGCGAGTTCGGGAACGTCCTCCGCACGCTCGCGCAGGGCGGGCACGCGCAGGATCACGCCCGACAATAACGCGTAAAGCCGCGGATCGAATGCGCCTTTCGCCACCAATTCCGCGAGGTCCAACGAACTGGAGGAGAGTATCCGCGTGTTGTAGCGCTCCAGTTTCAGCGTCTGATTGAGCAAGTTTTTTTGCTGGGCGCGCGTCATTTCTCCGACTTCCCGCAGAAACAGGATCCCTTCGGCTGCCTGGCCGACCAGGTTGGTCTCCATCTGGTCGAGTACGGAAAAATCCTCGGGCGCCACCCACGGTGTGTTGGACTGGTGCAGCAAACGCGCGCACTGCTCCATCCCCGCGCCAGGTTCACCGACAAACAGCGCGGACGATTTCAGGGTTCGCAGCCGTTCAAGTTGTGCGCGCAACTGTTCTATCGCCTTCGATTTGCCGACGGTAGCCGACACGGCGGAGGCGTTGCTCTTGAGCGTTCCCTGGCGGAGCGCGGTACCCACCGTGCTCAGCAGCTTCTGCAATGCGATCGGTTTTTCCAGAAATGCATATGCTCCGATGCGGGTGGCCTCGACGGCCGTGTCGATCGTACCGTGACCCGACATCATGACCACCGGCATCGTCAGCTGGCCGGTGCTGGCCCACTCCTTGAGCAGCGTGATGCCATCGGTATCGGGCATCCAGATATCGAGCAACACCAGGTCTGGCCGCAGACGTCCGCGAATCTGGCGCGCTTCGCCGGCATTCTGCGCGAGCCGCACCTGATGGCCTTCGTCACGCAGGATTTCGGACAACAACTCGCGTATCCCGACTTCATCGTCGACGACCAGGATCTGGCTCATCGTCCGGCCTGCCTGTTGACTCGCAGTTCGGCGATCCTTGCCGGCGCAGCCGGCAGGATGATCGTCACGCTCGCGCCGCCCGACGGATTGTTGGCCACCGCAATTCTGCCGTTGTGTTCTTCCACGATTTTCTTGACGATGGCCAGGCCAAGTCCGGTGCCCTTGGACTTTGTGGTGACATAGGGCTCGAATACGCGACCCATCATTGCCTCTGGAAAACCGGGTCCGTTGTCGCGCATGGTCAGCTGCACGCCTGCGTCGATCGCTTCGGTTCTCACGACAATGCGCGGCACAGCCACGTCCGACACCGCCTGCTCGGCGTTCTGGAGCAAATTGTGGATGACTTGCCGCAGCTTCGCAGTGTCGCCTGAGACCAGCGGCAGATTGGCGGCAAGCTCGAGTTGCATCGCCGGGCGCGAAGATTCGTACAGTCCCATCACTTCGCGCGTCAGCAGGTTCAGATCGAGCGGCTGCAGGTCGGGCACGGGCGAACGGGCGTACAGGCTGAACGCATCCACCATCGCCTTCAGCGCGGCCACCTGATTGATGATGGTCTGCGTCGAACGTTGCAGGATTTCCGCTTCCTGGCTGGATAGTTTGTCGGCGAGGCGATGCTGCAGACGCTCCGCCGACAATTGGATCGGCGTCAGCGGATTCTTGATTTCGTGGGCGAGGCGTTGCGCCACTTCTCCCCAGGCGGCCAGGCGTTGCGCCTGCCGCATGCGGGTGATGTCGTCGAATACCAGCACCATGCCGGTTTGCGCGCCGGCGGAGAGCCTGGACCCGCGCAGAAGCAACACCTGCTGACCGGCGGCGCCTGACAATTCCACCTGCGTCTCCCAGGGCTCGTCGCGCGCTTTCACCAGAGCTTCCCGTACGGCATTGCCGACTGCGGCCAGGCGCGGTTGGCGATCCGCCCATTCATCCGGATGCGTGCCAATCAGTTCGCCGACGTCGACGCCGAGTATCTGCTCGGCACTGCGGTTGGCCGAGCGCAGGCGGAATTCTGCGTCGAACGACATCACGCCCGCCGACAGGTTGCCAAGCACGCTCTCGAGATAGGCCTTGGCGGCGGCAACCTGTTCCTGATTGCGCTGCGCGTCGGCCTGGGCATCCGCGAGTTGCATGGTCATGATATTGAAAGATTCCGTGAGCAGCCCGAGCTCGTCATGGGACTTCACGGCGTGGCGCTGGCTGAAATCGCCTTGCGCGACGGCGCGCGTCCCCGCGGCCAGCACGCCCAGAGGCGCAGACAACCGTCCGCTGAACAGGATCGCCAGCAGCAGCGCGGACAACAATGCCAGCAACAGCGACAGCGTAAGCGTAAGCGCATACAGCCGTTTCAAGCCGAGCCGCGACAACGATAATTCCTGGTAGTCGCGGTAGATCTCCTGCACGGTCTGGGCGTCGCGTGCCAGCGCCGGCGGCACCGGCTGAATCAGTTGCAACAGCAATGTCGCCCCCGTCACATCGTTGACCGGTACCAGCACCCGCAGTTGCAACCCGCCTTCGCCGAGCGCCTCGATGGCGCTGTAAGGCTGCTGCATGCGCACCCTGCGGACTACGGATGGCGAGGGTAACTCCGGAACGAGACTGGTCGAATCCACACTGGAAAAGGCGATAACGGACCCGTCCGTCCGCAACAGCGTAGCCTCGCTCACACCCGCCTGTTCGCGCAAGGTATTCAGCGTCGCCAACTGGCGCGGCGTTGCGCGCTCCGACAGGACCAGCGTCATCGATTCGGCCTTGCGGCGCAATTCTTTCAGCATGTTGTCCAGATTGACGCGCCCCAGGCTCAGCCCCCCTTCGAGCGCCTTTTCCACCCGCACGTCGAACCAGGATTCGATGGATCGCGAAAGGAATTGCACGGAAACGGCGTAGACCAGCGCACCAGGCAGCACTGCAACCAGAGCGAAGAGCAGCACCAGACGCAGCGTCAGCTTGGAACCGAATACGCGCGCGTTGAGACGCCTGCGCAGCAACAGCAACTGGTAACCAACCACCAGCATGAGGATCAGGACCACACCGACGCCTAGCGCCAGCAGCAATGGCAAGTCGCTGGAAAACCACGGCGTGTTGGCACTGGCACCGGACAACAGATAGAGCATCACTGCGCCGAGCGTGAGGACCAGCGCGATCAGGAACTGCATCCCCCGGCTCAACAGCGAACGCCTTATGATGCGGGTCAGATTCATCGGGTCAGCGTCCAGCGATACCATTCCGAGTTGAGATTCCAGTCGCGCGAAGCCAGCGCGTTGATCTGCAGCGGCTTGGGTAGTTGGGAAACATCGAGCCTCATGCGGATGGCCGCTTCGTATACCTTGCCCTGATCCAGCATGTCGGCGTCCGCCAGGAAACGCGGCCGCAGGCGCCCCATCAGCGCCAGCGCGTCGTTGAGCGTGTCGAAATTCTGATGGAGCGCGCCGAGCGACAAGCGATACTGGCGCGTCAGTGCATTATAGGAAAGCCGATATTGCTGCTCGAATTCAAGTACCGACTTGTTCCACAGATAGAGGGTGTACCAGCGTGGCCGGATCAACTCGAATTCGACGATGAAATGCAGTGGCAGGCCTTTGTTGAGCGCGTCCTCGAGCGTGCGGGTCAGTTCGACTTCGAAATTCGCCTCGAGATAATAGTCCCCCCCGCTCTGGGAGATTTCCGCGGACTTGACGTGAATGGTTTCATTCGCGGCAAACGCCGTACTGCACCACGACAGGCACAGCGCCAGCAGCCAGCGCGAAAGGTCAATCCTTCTGGAGGAGGGCGTAATAAAAACCATCGTGCTCGTCGTCCGGGAGTAGCAAGCCGTCGCGTCCCGGCATTCCTCCCAGAATGCGGGCGTCGGGGTGACGCGCCGCGAAACCGCCTATTGTCTGGTGATCCTCTTCGCCGAAAATGGAACAGGTCACGTAAAGCAATTTACCACCACGGGCGACCACCTTCCACAGGGCTTCCAGCAGCCGCTGCTGCTGCGCGGCAAAACCGGCGATGTCCGAGGCCCTCCTGAGCCATTTGATATCCGGATGCCGCCGGACGACTCCGGAAGCGGAGCAGGGTGCATCGACCAGCACCCGTTCGAACGGACTCCCGTCCCACCAGGTATCGAGCGCGGCCGCATCCGCAGCCTGAAGACGGGCACGCAGCCCCAGCCGTTCGAGGTTCGACCCGACGCGCTGCAGTCGCACTGCATCCGCATCGAGTGCAGTCATATCGACATCGGCGAGTTCCAGGATATGTGCAGTTTTTCCGCCCGGCGCCGCGCATGCATCGAGCACGCACATACCATCGTGAACATCCAGTAATTTGGCTGCGAGCTGCGCGCCGGCGTCCTGAACTGAAACGGCCCCCTCGCCAAATCCGGGCAGGCGATCGACCGGTACCGGTCGCGCCAGCAGGAGCGCGCCGTTGTCGAGACTGCGGGCGTCCAGGCCCGCCTGCTGCAACCTGTGCAAATACTCATCCGCGCTGCCGCTGCGGACATTTGTCCGCAGCGTCATTGGCGGATGGCGGTTGCCAATCTCCAGGATGCGTTCCGCGTCCGCGCCGAAGTCTCGCCTCAGCCTTGCAATCCACCAGTCTGGATATGAGAAACGTCCTTCGTCGAGTGCTGCGGCATTTTCCAGAAGGACTTCACGCCGGCGTTGAAAGTTGCGCAACACGGCGTTGGCAAAAGGCCTGACATGTTCGCCGCCGAGTTGCCCGGCGCATTCGACGGCCGAATCGACCACTGCGTAAGGCGCGGCCTCGCTGTATTCGAGCTGATAAAGCGCGCTCAGCAGCAAGGTCCGCAACTCGGGATTCGCAATCGATTTCGGGGCGAGCTGGTCGAGCACCGCCCTGAGCTTTCCATAATGGCGCAGCGTCCCGTAGCAGATATCCTGGATGGCGCCGCGCTCGGAAGCAGTCAGTTGCCGGTTGCGGCGCCAGACTGTATCGAGTGTCGCGTTAAGACTGCTGCCGGACAATACGTTGGCGACGGTTTGCGCGGCGAACTGCTGGATCTGCAGCATTGGATCTTCGTCTAGGAACCGAAACGCTCGCCGGGCGCCGGCGACAGACGGAGGATCCCGATGATCGAGCACGTAATCGACCAGTGGCACCGCTACATGAAGGGCGAACTTCCCGGTGGACTTGACCAGCTACTCGATGACGATGTCGTCTTCTACTCGCCGATCGTCTTCACCCCGCAGCGGGGCAAGGCCGTCACCTCGCTGTACCTCCAGGCCGCCGCCGTGGCCCTGCCCGGTGACCCGGACTCCGGCGACACCGCCGCCAAGGCGTCTTCCGGAGAGGGCGGCGGGGGCTTCCACTACACCAAGAAGGTGCTGGACGGCGACACCGCCGTACTCGAGTTCGAGACGACCATCGACGGGAAGTACGTGAATGGGGTCGACATCATCCGGTGCAATGACGCCGGCCGCATCGTGGAGTTCCGGGTGATGATCCGGCCGCTGCAAGCCGTGAACGCAGTACACCAGCAGATGGCCGCCACCCTGGAGAAGATGCAGCCCTCCAGCTGAATCGCGGACCGGAGCCACCGCCAGTAGCCACCGCCAGGAACCACGATCCGGAGCCACCACCCGGGGGCGCAGGCCGGTCCGGACGCCCCGGTCGTACACTGACCTCGTGCACTTCAGCGGTCAGCATTCCTGGGTGGCGGTCGCCGTGCTCCTCGGCGTCGTGGCCATCCGGCTGCTGTCGTCCCAGCGCCGCCGCGGCATGGGCCGGCCCGGTGGTCCTCCGGGTGCGAGCGGGCTCACCGCCTCCTCCGGCCCGGTTCCAGAACAGACCACCACGACCGAGTCGACGTTCACCGGGACGGCCCCCGGCTGGTTCACCGACCCCTTCGTCCGCCACGAGCAGCGTTACTGGTCGGGCACGTCGTGGACCGAGCACGTGCTCGACGGCGGCGCCCCCGCGGTCGACCCGCCGCCGGTTCCTCCCGCCCGCGGCTGACGCCGGCCCCGGCCGTACGGTCAGGTGAGCAGCAGGTAGACGCTGTCGGCGATCAGCCACACGCCGACTACCCCGGAGAGGATGACGATCACCTGGTCGGTGTGGTCGGCGATCCAGGTGCGGATGCGGCCGAGGAGGTCCTTGGTCTCCTTCGGCCGCACCCAGGCGTAGATCTCGGCGGCCAGGTAGGTGCCGGTCGCCAGCAGGCAGAAGAAGATGAGGGCCAGCGAGCTCTCGACGCTCGTGAGCTTGG
>JANXPQ010000285.1 GCA_025357235.1 Betaproteobacteria bacterium | reverse complement strand
TGATTCCCATCTCCAGTTGCGTCTGGATCATCGTTCGCTCTTCAATACCCAACTGACCGTAGCGTTTTCCCATGCAACATTTTCTCCCACAAATGTTGCACTTGGTTCTTGAGCGCGCCTCTTCTATCGGCTACCAGGTCGTCCGGTATTGAAGTTCGCCCTTATCTATATCTTCAGGTGCGGCTTTCTCGACGGCCGTGCCGGATTTGCCTACGCGAATCTGCAGGCGATCTATGAATACATGATCGTGATCAAGACACGCGAACTGGAGAACGACGAAGGCGGCAAGAATAAATCCGAGCGGGCGGACTATGGTCACAGAGCGAACCCCGATTCAGCGGGCTCCTTGTAACTAGTCCGCGTACCGTCGCAGACATGCGTCCCGCTGAAATGCATCATGAAGATGTCGCTTCGGCTGCCGCCAAGCATCAGGTCAAACTTGCGAAATCCGGCCTTTTTGTTTTGGCATCCCGGAACAGGGCGGCGGAAACGCCGCCGCCGCCGCTGAAGGGATAGCAGATGTCGGGAGTCAGGCGCGGGAAACCAGCGCTTCGATGCGCCCGCCAATTCCGCCCAGGACTGCCGCACCGCTGAGTTCCGTTTCCATGTACCGCCGGCCGTTGCCCCCCATCCGGGTTCGATCGTCGGGTACGTTAAGCATGCCGAGAATCGCAGCGGCAATCTGCTCCCCATTTCCCGGTTCCACCAGGACGCCGCAACCCGATTCGAGCACGATCTTGCCGAACTCGGTATCCGGTTCCGCAGCCGCTATCACCGGTCGCCCGCTCGCCAGCAGATTGCCGAGCTTGGATGGAAGAACGATATCTTTCACGCCACGCTTTTGCGGAATGACCGCCACGTCAGCCGTGGCAAGCAATTCAGACAGATGCTCCATCGACTGCAGCGGCCGGAACTGCACATTGTCCAGCCTCATCGCAGTCGCGCGCTCCATCAGGGCCTCCTTCTCGCCGCCGTCGCCGACGATAAGGAAAACGATGTCGCGATACCCGCTCAGGGCGTCAGCGGCATGCAATACGCTGTCCAGTCCCTGTTTGACACCCATGTTTCCCGAGTAAAGCACGACGAACCTGCCAGTCAGATTCCATTCCTGCCGATAACGCGTTTCCGTCGCCATGGGCGAAACCAGATTGTCGTGCGCCCAATTCCGGAACAAAGTCAGCTTGGGGCGCGGCACGCCCTTCGATGCGATCTTTTCCAGCATGCCCTGACTGATGGTGGATATCCGGTCTGCCAGGCGATAGGTGATTTTTTCGAGGAAAAAGAACAGGCTGGTCAGCGCGCCCGGCCTGAGCATGCCGAGATCGATTGCCGCATCCGGTTGCAGATCCTGTACATGAAAAATTGTGCGGCTCCGCTTGAGCTTCGCTATAAGCGCGACGGGAATGCCGATAAACAACGGCGGAGAGATGATTATGGTCAGGTCCGCTTTCGGTCCGAACAGATATCCAAGGGTTACGGAGCAGACAAAACTGAGCTCGTGCAACATCCGTTTCAGGGCAGATGGCCTGGATGGCACATAGATATAGTGGCGGCGCACCGCCACGCCATTGATGGTTTCGCTGCGGAAGAGCCGCCCATGATCCTGCGTATCCTTGGCCCAGCGGGGGTAATAAGGAAAGCCCGTGTACATGGTAACGGCATGTCCCTGCCCGACCAGGTACTCGGCAAGTCCGGTGGTATAAACGGGGATACCTGTCGGATCCGGGGCATAGTTGATCCCCACGATGGTAACGCGCATGGTGCCCTCCCATCGGAGCCGCAACCGCGAAAGATTCGCTAATGGGACTCCGCCTCAGCATCGAAGATAGAAGGGATCTGTTACAACGGGGGGGGACAATTTTCCGGGAACTAGTGCTTATTTCCCATCCGGCCCGATCCTTGCGGGCCGTTTTCGACAGATGCGAGGGGGTCCGAACTCCACTGGCGAAGAAATCGCGTGCTGCAAGCCGAAGGACCGGGAAAGTCCGCATGCGATCCTCATACTGCAGATTCGGCCACCGCGCTCGAATCTTGGTGCGGTTTTTGTCTACGTAACACCCGGAAAAGATTGTATTCGGGAAAGTGACCGATTTCCCACAGCTTGATCGCGGGACGCGCTTCGGTGCCGAATGCGTGTCATCAGATGTTGACGGAATTGTAATTAGATACCTGGTCCAGTATGCCCGATACAATTCGAGAAGCCGGATACCGCCGGTCGACTCTGCGCTACGCTGCGCTTCAGCAATACCAGAGCATGGAATTCTCGTCGTCGAGCACTTCCCGACAGTGCCCGTGATCCCACGTGTCACCAAGTTTGTAGGACTACCGAAACTCTTCCTGTGATCCCGGTTCATCTCCGGAATTGTTCGGCCAGAGCGCTCGCGCGGCCAGTGAGGAAAAAATTGTTGGAAAAGCGACCGCCATCAGGACAGGTCTTCTGGCGATCCTTCGCAAGCTTACCCTGGGAACTGCTCGTTTACGTCTTGTGCAAGACGGAACACAAGGTTCCGGCCCGTGCAGCCGGGTTTTGTACGAAAGCGCGCTTCAACGCTGCCGATCGCGACGCCCGTTGCTCGCTGTCCATCAGAACAAGAACTGCGGCGCCGAGCGCAATCTGAATACGATGTGGCGCTGAAAACGGACTCATGAACAAGTTCCATGCGCAGGAAAACAGCAAGTACACAACGAGCGGGGTAAGCGTGTCGACGGGTCTCGCCAAGGCGGCCCATTTCACCGATCGAAGCAACTGATAGCCCAGCACCATGAAAAATACCGCGCCGAGAATTCCGCCCTCCACCCAGCTCTGGAGAATTTGGGAATGCGGGGAAAAGTGACGGCCAGCGTCGGCGTTGGGATCGCGTACACCGCGTTTCTCCAGATAGTGCTTCAGGTAAAGCTCCGCAAGCTCCCTGTCCTCGGTCCAGGAACCGTAGCCTAAGAGCGGCGAGCGCGAAATGGCAATCAGCCCCACCTCGATCGCCGCACTTCGGCCGGCATTGGATTCTGCGCGTCTATTGTTTGAATAACCACTTTCAGTCAGGGCAAGCGTTGTCATCACGAGTGCGCCGGCGAGCCCACCCGCAATTAGCAGTCTCAGCGATTTTTTTCCTCCGACCAGCGGTTGCGACGGCCGGGCGGCGCGCAACCACATGTACGTCGCAAGAAGAAAGCAGATTGCTGCGAAGCTGCGGAAGTCGTACCACATGCTTGTCAAACCCAGCAGTCCCAGCCATACGGCGGCAAGACGAATCGGCAGAAAGCAGCCCATTGCAGCCGCGAATAAAAGCATTGGTTCCGCATATCCGAATTTCCAGATCGATATGGAGGTATGAAGAATCAGCCGCAGGTGAAGAATTCCTCCAACCCCCATTCCGAGCGCGAACCACCACAGGTTGCGCCGGTCCTGGCGAAATAGAGCGCACAAGAATACGAAGTCGGTGACCAGAATCAGTATGCGGCCCCAGCCGCGCAGATACTGATCCGGCCGCGTATCGCGAATGAAATCTGATATGACGTAACCTGCCAGCATTACCCCTGCAGCGAGCAGCAGCGACCAGAACATACGCTCGCGAAACACGGCATTCCCGCTACGGCTGGCCAGCGCGGCCAGCCCAGCCACCGGCAGCAGCAACTCCACCGCATAGATCTCGCCAACCAGGTTGAGGGTCAAAGGCTGCAATGCTCCGCAGAACAACGCAAACAGCCCAATTCCCGTAAGGCGGATTTGCCGCTGGCCTATGGCATTGCCGGGGCCCGGCGCAGGATTCAGGCTCTTCATTCCGCAAGCAGGTAACCGATGTGACGTGCGACGTTCGCCTTGTAGTAAAGACGCCTCAATGTCCGTTGCAGGGGGGAATAGAGCGGGAATCCATGAGCGAGAATCTTTTCGGTGACGCGCTCATGTTCCTTGAGCGCCCGTTCCCGATTCCGGTTCGATCCGGTAATGGATTCGGCGTAAATCCGGAAGTCACCCAGGATCTTTTCTGTCGTCTCGAATCGGGCGCCGGTCAGCGCCATATCCACCAGCAACTCCCCGTCCCAGGCAATTCCATTTTTCGGATTGAATCCGCCAGCCCTCTCAAACGCGGTGCGGCGAAAGAAAGTCGCCTGTTGTCCGATCGTGCAGATGCCTGCCGCATAGTGCGCGAGGTTGAACAGATCGGAAGTGCGCGAGCGCAACGACGCACGGCCGCGCCGATCTATGATTCGAATCGCTCCGCAGAGCACATCGACTTCCGGATTGTCGGAAAAAAACCGGCGCACGAATTCAATCGCGCCGGTAGCAAGCCGGTCGTCGGCGTTGATATAACCGAATATCTCGCCGGTCGCGGCGGAAAATCCCTTGTTCAGTCCATCTGCAGGCCCCGCGTCCGGTTCCAGTATCTGTTTGTCAATGCGGTCCGAAAAATGCAGGAGAATATCGCGACTTCCGTCCGTTGAGCCCGGATCGACGACGATGTACTCCACTTCCCGCGTCTGTTGGAGAAGAATCGACTGCACGCACTCCTCTAGGAGTGAATGATGGTTATACGGCTTCCCGCTTCGCATCCCGTGGACGCCGTAATTCGAATCCACGATCGTGCCGACCAGATTGGGGCTGTTGCTGAAGTCGTTTTCGTCCCGCATTACGATGATTGCGTTGCGGCGTTCCTTCCGGTTTTGGGTCAGTTACGCGATTCGGTCACATCGGCGCAATCGCGAATACCAATTCCTGTCGATAACGCGCATCGGAGCGACATTCAACCGCCCCGATGCGCGTTTGTGCTCGCGGCCCGGACCGCAACGAGTACCCCGGGCGCCGGGCGTCAATTCGCCGACGCGAACAATCTATCGGCGATCGTCTTCGTCTCGACTCTCAACGCAATCCAGGTTGCGAATGATTTCGTAGGTAACGTTGTCGCCGTGCTGTTGCGTGTAGAACACGCGCCAGCCGTCCTTGAATGGCCGCGGGATCTTCGCGCCCAGCAAGCCGTCGGGGCCTGCGTCGCCGTCGGAAACATGAAACCCGGTAATCTCGTTATCTCCCTCGTTCTGGAACCCGGCGGTGCCCAGCATGCCCGAGTCGATCGTGGCTGATGGGTCGCGCCCCTGCGCCAGAATGCGGATCGGCTGGTTGGCCGGGTTGGCGTAGTCGGTCCGCACATCGAACAGGTAGCCGGAATCGAGCGCGTTACGCTGCGTGTGCAAGGTATCGCCCGCATCCTCAACGAATACGATACGGTTCTCGCCCCAGAATGCCACGTTATCGAAGCCCGAATGTACCTTGTCACTGAGGTAGAACAGCCTGAGCTTGCCCGAATCGGCCGACGGACCCGACTGCACGAGTTTCATGATGCTGCCGTACCCGCCATGGGCGGGGTTCGCAGTGGAGTTGGCATTGGTATCACCGGTCTCATCGAAGAAGAACTCGCGGAAATAGCTGCCCGGGCGGAACTGTCCATTCTCCGGCCGCTTGAATGGCGTGCCATCCTTGGACTTTGCCAGCAAGTTGGCATTGAACGGGGCTGTGCCGTCAGCGTCTGTATCATGGATCGTCACCCACTTGGTATCGAACACATTGCCGTAGGTATGCAAATCCTGGACGTCTTGAGTCAGTGCGCTGGCCGAATTGAACTTGATAGGTTGTCCTGGCGTGGATTTGGACATGACCTGCAGCACCTGCAGCTTTCCGCCCTGCGTGAGGTCATACTTGTTCTTCGGGATGAAGCGATAGATGAAGCTGTTTGGAAGCCGCGCGCCGACAATAGTGCTGCCGCCTATGTCTTCCACGATCCAGATGTTAGCCTCCGAATCGGCTTGTATGCCCTCGTAGCCGCCACGCCCCATGATTCCTTGCAGATTGTTGACTACGGAGGGGAAGTCCGGGGTCGCCTGCCACACGCCCCCCGACGAGGAACCATTACCCTCCTGCGTGAACAGCAGCCTTTTCGACCAGGGATACCAGATCGAGCCGTCTATCGTCGGGAGCGCCGTAACCCCGTCCGCCTCGCGCGTGGCCAGCACTGTGACACGGTGTTGGGCATCCGCGCTGAGATTGACGCGCGTAATGTAGCCGGCGCCGGTCTCATGCCCCTGAAACAGGAAATGTGTGCCGTAATCGTATTTCGGGTCGGCGCCTTTCAAGCCTCGCAGAACGAGATTAAGTGTTCTTGTCCGGCTCGGTCTTGCTCGCCTCGACGTTGCTGCCCAGCGCAGGCAGCAGACTAGGCTTGTCGTTCAAATAACCATAATAGGCCGCCGTGTCGGTCGGATTCTCGACCGGCATCGACCCCTGGGCGCGCGCGATTTGCGCAAGTTCCGGCGACAGCACTGTAGGCGATGTCACACCGGGAATCTTCGAATTGGGGTTGAGAACGTTGGTGAGCCCTTGCGCGAAGGTCGCGCCGGCGCCGAGTGCGAGGCTGACGGCGACGGTCGATGAAATAGCGGTTTTGCCGATTCCCATTTCGGATCTCCTTGTTGGTCGTTGGAATCGGCACGGTAGGTCAAATTTATTTCACGGGGATGTAGGCATTATTGTGCGGTGATGAATCAGACGTGGTCCCTATCATCGGCTCTATTAGCTCCGGAGTTGCTGCGACTCGCCTCGGGGCAATGTGAGCTCTACCTGTATCGCGAAAATATCCGAGTATTCGCGGCCGATTGGGGATTGAAATCCATTTTCTAGTGCGCCCTACATGATCGATCGGCAGTCGGCGCCACCGCCGACTTGACGATGACCGTATCGTCGCGGCCGCCATTGCAGCGGTGGCAACCAATGGGAGACGGTTGATCTACCGATCCCAACGCGAGTCTACGAAAGGCGTTGCTGACGCAAGCGCCTTTTTCCTTTTGCCGCAGCCAGCGATCTCACGTACACGCACGCTGCGTGTCGCCTATCATTTGCCTCTTTTCCTGTCTAGCTTGCCGGAGAGCAATAATGAAAATCGAGAAAATAGAAACCACGGTATTGCGCATCCCCTACACCAGCGGCGGCCCGTCGGATACGCAGGTCTGGGGCGGCAAGGCCTGGCAGACTGCGGATGTGCTGCTGGTCAAAATCAGCACCGACACCGGCATCACCGGCTGGGGCGAGGCATTCGGCTACAACGTCATCCCGGCGACCAGGGTTGCGATCGACCAGATCCTCGCGCCGATGTGCATCGGCCGTGATCCGCTGGCAATCGAAAGCCTGACGCAGGAAATCCAGCAGAAGCTGCATATTTTCGGACGCAGCGGCCCGATCATCTTCGGCCTGTCCGGCATCGATATCGCGCTGTGGGACATCGCCGGAAAGGTGGCGAAGCTGCCCGTGCACCAGTTGCTCGGCGGCGGCAAAGCGCAACTGACCTGCTACGCCAGCCTGATCCGCTACAGCGAGCCGAAACTGGTGGCGGCGAACGTCGAGCGCGCGCTCGGCCAGGGCTTCCGCCACATCAAGCTGCACGAGATCGAGGTCGCGCCGACGCGCGCGGCGCGCGAGGCCGCCGGCAAGGATGTGGACATCATGCTCGACGTGAACTGTCCGTGGACGCTGCGCGAAGCGCTGGACATGGCGCAGAAACTTCGGCCGCTGAACCTGCGCTGGCTCGAAGAGCCGATATGGCCCCCGGAAGATCACGCCGCGCTGGCGCATGTTCGGGCGCACGGCGGCGTTCCCGTCGCGGCCGGAGAAAATGCCACCACGGTTGCACAATTCAAGCACTTGTTCGATGCCGGCGCGGTGGATTTCGTGCAGCCCAGCCCGGCCAAGATGGGCGGCATATCGGAACTGCGCAAGGTGTTCACGCTCGCTGCCGCCTACAACGTGACCGTGATGCCGCACAGTTTCTATGACGGCCCGGCCTTCCTGGCAGGCGTGCACGTCAATGCCGCGCTGGGCCACGCCTCGATCGGAGGGGTTGGCTCCATGGTGGAATGGCGCTACTTCGACCTGGAGGCACGGCTTTACGGCAATGAGGCGATCCCCCGGAACGGAACGATCGACGTACCGCAATCGCCCGGCCTGGGATTCGATCCCGATCCGGAAGTCATCCGCCGTTATCAGGCCGGCTGATTGCGACTGGCGGGTTCTTCTTCCCTGCACGGGTTGCGCGTAATATTACCCCCATGAACCTTGAACGCATTACCGTGGAGTTCCATGCCGAAGAGGACCGCCTGATGGTGCGGGTCTTCTTCGACAAAAAAGCCGAAATCCAGTTCTGGCTGACGCGGCGGCTGGTCAAGCGCGTCTGGCCGGTGCTGCTGCAGATGGCTCAAGCCAAGCCGGACATCCAGATGCAGCCCAATCCCGAGGTACGCAAAGCGCTGCTGGGGATGCAGCACGAAAAGGCGTTGCAGGAAGTGAAGTTCTCCAAGGCCGCGCAGCAGGAACCTGAACGCGAACACCCGCTGGGCAACGCGCCCATGCTGGTGAGCAAAGTGCGCGCGCGCCGCAACGAGAAGGGCCAGACGGTGCTGTCGCTGCAACCACTGCAAGGCAACGGCGTGGACCTGGCGTTGGGCGACACGCTTCTGCACGGACTGATGAAACTTGTGCAGGATACGGCAGTCAAGGCGGAATGGGATCTTTCGCTCGCGGTGCCGACATTCGCGCACGCTCCTTCCGAAGAAGACGCAGGCCGTACCGTCAACTGAGGCGCTGCTGCGGCGTTGTTGCCAGCAGGATCCCGCCTTGAACGCCCCCTTCCTTCCAGCTTTACGCGCCCGTAATGCGGCAATTGCCTTGCTGGTGGCAATGCTGTCGGGCTGCGCCACGTTCCGCAGCTACGATTCCGAACTGACGACCACCATCAACCTGGCAGCGGCGGGCAACGTCGACGGCGCAATCAAACGGCTCGATGGCAACAACAAGCTCGGTTCCAAGGATCTGCTCTACTACTTCGAACTCGGCGAGCTGCAGCGCCTGAAGTATCGCTACGACGAGAGCGAAAAAGCCTGGCTCGCCGCCGACGCGCACGTGCAGTCCTGGGAAAAGACAGCTGCGTACAACCCGGAAAAACTCCTGGGCGGAATCGGCAGTGTGTTGTTGAACGACAAATCGCGGGCGTACGAAGGCCACGACTACGAAAAAGTCATGCTGACGACCCGCCTTGCACTGGACCGCCTCGCGCGGGGCGATTTCGACACCGCCCGGATCGACATCAAGCGCACGCACGAGCGGGAAGCCGTAATCGACGAATTGCGCAGGAAGGAATTACAGAAGACCGAGGAGGAAGCGAAAAAGCGCGGCTTGAAGACCAGCTTCAGGGAATTGAACGGCTATCCCGTGCAGACCATCGACAACGCCGAAGTGAATGCGCTCCGGAACAGTTACGAAAGTGCCTTCAGCCATTATCTCGCCGGATTCGTCTACGAAGCGCTTGGCGAACCCAGCCTCGCGGCGGCCGGCTACCGGCACGCGATCGAATTGCAGCCCGGCCATGCACTGCTGGACGATGCGCTCGCGGGACTCGACGCCCGGGTGGCGGCGCGGGACGACGGCTACACGGACGTTTTGTTCGTGATCGAATCGGGCACTGCGCCGGCACGGCAGTCGCGCCAGTTCAGCCTGCCGTTTCCCTATGGCAACCGCTTGCTGATCGTGCCGGTGTCGTTCCCGATCCTCGCACCGGCGCAGCCTACGTTCATGCCCGCACAAATTCAGGTCCAGGGCGGCCCGACGCTCACGCCGGTCGTGATCACCAGCATCGATCTCATGGCGCGCAAAGCCCTGCAGGAAGAAATGCCGGGCATCATGTTGAGGGGTATCATTCGCTCGAGCGGCAAGGCCATTGCGCAATACCAGGCCGGCAAGAACGACCAGACCGGGCTCGCATCGCTTGCGCTTGCCATCGGTTCGATCATTACCGAATCCGCCGACGAACGAGGATGGCGGTCGCTGCCGGCACAGATCGCCATCGCCCGTGCGCGCGTCCCAGTGGGCACACACACGGTGGGATTCGGCGCGAGTCCCGGCGGGCGCGATATCAGCTTCACCGTGTCGGGCCGATACGCGGTGATCGGGTTGCGCCTTCTGGGCGGGAATACGTTTGCGATGGTTCCCCCGCCGGCACCATCCGGCAGATCCGGCCCCGAAACATCCGCGGAACCGGCCTCCATCCCGTCAACGTCGCCGGCGCACTGAACGTTTTGAGAACCGGCGAAAACCATTTGAGGAGCACATCATGAAACCGAACTTGCTTGCCACCGTACTGATCGCGTCGATTGCCATTGCGGGCTGCGCTGCCAGCACCAAATACGATCGACCCGGATTCGCTTACGGCTGCCCTGGCGACGGCGAGAAGATCAAATCCAAGGAAGACCTCATCAACGCCAAGCTCGAAATCGCCGGCTCCCTGCCGAATATCGAGGTTGCGGATCTGCGCTGCGCGCAACGCACCGGCGGGCTGCGCGTCGACGTGGACCTGAAAAACGACAGCAGGGAAGAACGCCGCATCGCCTACCGTTTCCGCTGGCTCGACAAGGAAGGCATGCGCGCCTGGGACGACGAGACCTGGAAGCCGGTACTGATTTATGGCAAGACGCTCTACACAATAACGACCATGTCGCCCTCGCCGGACGCGGCGGACTTCAGGGTCGTGGTCATGGATCAGGACAAATAACAACGCAACCGTTCACTTAGAAGGAGCAACGTCATGACGCAATCCCTCTCAATCCGGCTAATCAGCGCATTCGCGCTATGCGCGGCCGTCGGCCTGTCCGGCTGCGCCGAGAAAACACGCTACGGTGACGCGCGAGGCGTCGAAACCGTGACCAACCAGTTCGGCTCCACCGACCTGCAGATGATCGCCGAATCCATGACGCGCTCGATGCTCAACACGCCGGTCGCCTCCGGCGAAACCCGGCCGATCATGACCGTGCAGGAGGTCAAGAACAAGACCAGCGAGTACATCGATACGCGTTCGATTACGGACTCGATTCGCGTCGAACTGCAGAAGAGCGGCAGGGTGCGCTTTGCGGTGGACGCGGCCGCGATGGACCAGCAGATCGAAGAATTGAAGCGCCAGCAAAGCGACTATTACGATGCGAAAAAATCTGCCGAAATCGGCAAGATGGTCGGCGCCGCCTATCGCATCGAGGGCAACATCACGTCGATCGTCAAGGAAGCGAGTGGCGTGAAGGACGTTTACTACAAGTTCAGCCTGCAGCTCTGGAACGTGCAGAACGGCTTGCTGGAATGGGCCGACGAAAAGGAAATCCGCAAGACCACCTCGAAGTAAGCGTTTGCCATGCGGCAGACCGCACGCAATAGCAGAACGCCCGGCGCTGATCACGCCGGGCGTTCTGCTTTTAATCCCGCATTCCAGCACTTGCGCCAATGCGCGCCACCGCGGACGTCATGGCTCCGAAGTGCGTGGCGCCGCCCGATGCGCCGCGACGATGCGCTCGGCTACCGTCAGATAGTGTTCGTGTTTCGCGAAGTTATAGGGGGTGAGATTCACCGCGCGGATCATGCGGCGGACGATCTCTCCATCCACGACATCGGCATCGATGATATTTACGCAGCCCGCATCCTGCTCGAACGCCGACAGCCCGGCCAGGCCGCCGCGGGTCACCCAGGCGAGTATCACCGCGTTGGTCCCGGCATGCCCGACCATCAATGCCGTAGTCCAGTCCGCACGCCGCAGCAATGCCTCGAAGGCGGGAACGATGCGGTCCTGGAACGCTGCAAAACTTTCGCCGCCGGGGAAGGCTGCACCCGGTTCGGCAGCGCGCTCCATGCCGTAGGTGAATTCCGCATCGATGCGCGCTTCGCTCAGATTGGCAATCGATCCGGCCTGCATTTCGCATAGCGCGGCGATCTCTTCCGGTCGGACATTGCGCCCTCCCAATACCAGTTCGGCGGTCTGGCGGGTGCGTGCCAGGCCGGTGTGTGCGCCCAGATCGAAGGGCACCTGAGCGAGGAAATCGCGCATCAGCCGCGCCTGCTGCACCCCCTCATCGGTGAGCATCACCTGCGTCGAGAATTCGGTACGCCCGTCGGGGCGCCGATAGCTCACCTCGCCGTGACGCATCAAATAGACCCGCTTGCGGCCGCGGGTGCCTGGAAGTGCCGGTATCGTCATACTTGCCAATCGTTCAAGGGTTGTCACCGTATCGGCCGGCATTGCGCAGACCAGGGTCGACGGGTTGCACACGCCCTCGGCATTCCGAGGGCCGGCGCGTTTGCGCTCTGCCCGCATAGTATCCCTTGCCCACACCAGCGATAACGTTGACTTCGATCAAGTACGGTGAAGGCCGACTGGAGCAACCTTTATTCAAATCAGGTGCGCCAATGCAACCAAAGCGGATTCGCATCGCCCGATCATAAACACTGCCGTCGCAGGCCGATGCAAGTCGGCCAGCGCGGTCACAAGAGGGAGATAAGGCATGTTCCAGACTGACAGATCTGCAAACGCGATCGCCAGGGGCAAAAAGCGAAGACTGATCATCCGCGGTGTCTGCATTGCCGGGATGTTTGCGCTGGCCTGCGGCAGCGGGCCGATACGGGCCGCGGGGGTGCTCAACGTTGGGCTGGTCCCGGCCGAGGACCCGCGCCTGGTGGTAAGCGACAACCAGGAGTTGCTCGACCATCTGCACAACGCGCTGCAACTCGAGATAAAACCGTTCGTCGCCACGGACTACAACGGGGTCATCGAGGCGCTGCGCGCCAAGAAGCTCGACATCGCGCTGCTCGGGCCCTTCTCCTACGTGCTCGCCGTGAGCGTCGCCGATGTCGAGGCTTTCGCGGTGCCGGAGACGCAGAAACAGGGCGCCACCTACCGGGCGGTCATCATCGCGCGCAAGGACCGCAATATCGCATCCCTCAAGGATCTCGAAGGCAAGACTTTCGCCTACGTCGATCCGAGTTCCACGTCGGGCCACCTGTTTCCCAAGGCCGGGCTGATCAAGGCCGGCTACGATCCCGATCGCCTCTTCTCGCGCGTTATTTTTTCGGGCGGCCACGACGCCAGTGTGCTCGCCGTGCAGAACGGCAAAGTGGATGCTGCCGCGATTGCCGATGTGCTGGTTGAGATGGCCTTCAAGAAGGGCATGCTCAAGCCGGAAGACGTCGGCATCATCTGGACTTCGGACCCCATCCCCGGCGCCCCCTTTGTCTATCGCCGCGACCTGCCTGAGGACATCAAGGCGAAGGTGCGCAACGCGCTTTCGGAGATCCACGACATGCCTTGGGGCCAGCACAGCGTCATCAAGCGCTGGCTACCCACCAATGATGCCGCCTATGATGTGGTACGCGAAACCGCCAAGGTGCTCAACCTAGACCTGAAAAAAATGAAATGATCGAAGTCCGCGATCTGACGATGCGCTATGGCGAGGTCGCCGCGCTGACCGGCGTCAGTCTCAGCGTCGCGGCCGGTGAGATGCTCGTTGTTCTCGGCCCATCGGGCGCGGGCAAGTCCACCTTGCTTCGCTGCATCAACCGCCTGATCGAGCCGACATCGGGCGAGGTGCTGGTGGCGGGTGAGCCCGTGCCGCGCGACCGCGCCGGACTGCGCAAGGTACGCTCGCAAGTGGGCATGATCTTCCAGGATCACAATCTGGTCCCGAGCCTGTCGGTGCTCAAGAACGTCCTGACCGGGCGCCTGTCGCACATGCCCACCTGGCTTTCCGTATTGCAGTTCTTTCGGGGTGAAGACGTGCGCATCGCGCTCGAGTGCCTGCGCCGCGTCGATCTGGACGAGCGTGCCTGGAGCCGCGCCAACCGGCTTTCCGGCGGGCAGCAGCAGCGGGTGGGGATCGCGCGCGCGCTGGCCCAGCAACCGCGCGCCATTCTGGCCGACGAGCCGGTGGCCAGTCTCGACCCGAAAAGCGCGCGCCTGGTGCTGAACGACCTCAGGCGCGCTGCGCGCGAACTCTCCATCGCCGTGCTTTGCAATCTGCACCAGGTGCCGTACGCAATCGAGTTCGCGGATCGCATCGTCGGCATTTCCGCCGGGAAGGTGGTCTTCGAAGGCGCGCCGGCACAACTCGACAGACAGGCGCTGGCGCGCATCTATCCAGGACTGGAGACGGAGGATGAATCCGATTCTCCCGCACAGCCGGCCCCGGACTTGCGCCACGTGCCGGTGGAGCTCTCCGCATGAGCACGCAACGCCCGCGATTCATTATCGGACACCCGTGGACCGCCGGCGACTGGGGGCGATGGGGCATCGCCATTGCCTTCGTTGCATTGGCGCTGATCTGGAGCGCACATTACCTGGGGCTGTCGCTGTCCGAACTGGTCAAGGGCCTGCCCTGGATCGGCGATCTGGTCTCGCGCATGTTTCCACCCAACTTGGGGTTCCTGCAGACGCTTGCCAAACCGGTACTCGAAACCATCCAGGTCGCGGTGTGGGGAACGCTGGTGGCCGCAGTGCTGGCCCTGCCGCTGTGTTTCGCCGGTGCGCGCAATCTCGTTCCCCGTTGGTTGTTCCATACCACGCGGCAACTGTTCAACGCGGCGCGCGGCATCAATGAGCTTATCTTCGCGCTGATCTTTGTTGCGGCGGTCGGACTGGGGCCCTTCGCCGGCGTGCTGGCCCTGTCGGTGCATGGCGCCGGAATGCTCGGAAAATTCTTCGCCGAAGCCGTCGAAGAGGCGGATCGCGGCCCGATCGAGGCGCTGCGCGCGACGGGCGCCTCGGCGCTGCAGGTGGTGGTCTTCGGCGTGCTGCCGCAGGTGCTGCCGTCCTGGATCGCCGCCACCCTGTACCGCCTGGAAGTCAACCTGCGCGCCGCGACCGTACTCGGCATGGTCGGCGCCGGCGGCATCGGCTTCGAACTGTACAGCAGCTTGAAGCTGTTCCAGTATCAGGACACCGCAACCTGCGTGCTGGTGATCCTGGCGATGGTGATGAGCGCGGACTATCTTTCTTCACGCCTGCGGGCACGCATTCTCGCAGCCTGATGTGCGCGTGGCGCCGCCGCGCAAACCGCTGTGCGGTGCGAGAGATCGTTTGGTTTGCGCAACCCGACGTTCCACTCACCTCGCACATGGCCGCACGGCGGACTCAGGTTGCATGCCCTGCCCGTGCCTCGGCTTCGTGATTCAATCCCGCCAATGTGATCAGTTCCTTGTGCAGTTCGAACCACACGGTGTGGTAGCTGTCGGCGATGATTTTTGCGACATAGCCATGGTCACCGGCGGCCACGCGTGCGTACGCCCTGGTCAGGCGAACCCGATAAACAGCCAGCCGCGGTGACAACTGCGCCAACCGCCGTATCAGCGGGTCGGCCCGGACGTGCAGGTCCGAAAGACGTTGCAGTACGACGCGGTCATAGTCGGCCGCACGGTGATCGTTCGGCGTGCCATCCACCTTGATTTGCCAGGCAGTCATGATCTGCTTCAACTCGGCATTGAAGACGCAGAATTCCTCGTACAGTGCGACCACGGCGGCGGGGTCCGCCCGCGCACGCTCCTCGGCAAGGAGTACCGCCAGATGTTCCTGACCCGTGCGCGTCAACCGCAAAACGTCGCCGGTCTTCGAGCACAACCCGCGCTGGTATAGCGGCATGTAGGCGGCCGCGACGACACTGGAGTACGTTGACAGCGAATCGGCAAGGATGTCCGGCGTGGCGCGGCCCTTCAGGCCCAACAGCCGCAGCAGCAAGAGCTCCGGAATGTCGGCGGCCTGCGTGACCGGCACCGCCTCCCACTTCGAGTTCGCGTCGGCTTCCGCCGGCGCAGACTGCAGGCAGGCGAGCAGGGCCGGCAGCCGATAACGGACCACAGCCGCGCGCACACCCGCGGCCATCGCTGCATGGATGCCCTGATCGGTTTCGAGCACGCGGCCGCGAACCGTGATGCCGGGCTTGAGCGCGGCGCGCCAATCTTCACCGAATGTATCGAGATCGACTGCGTCCGCAGGGGCTTCGGCGACCTTCAACAACTTGATCGGGATCAGCGGCAGGCCCCATTGCACGAGCTTGCGCAGGTCGCCGATCGAGGCTTCGTCGGTCTGCTCGATCGCGAGATTGCCGGCCCAGACCCGGCCGCTCGCGCCGTCGAGCGTGACGCGTTGGCCCGCGAGCGCGGTCACGGTGTTCGACCCGCAACCCACGACACAGGGACGGCCGAGTTCGCGACTCACGACCGCGGCATGAGAGGTCGAGCCGCCCTGCTCGGTCATCAGGCCCCGTGCGGCGATGATGCCGTGCAGGTCATCGGGGCTGGTGGTCGCGCGCGCAAGGATCACGTCCTCACCACGCCCGGCCCACGCTTGCGCTTCTTCCGGATCGATCACGACCACGCCGCTGGCCACGCCCGGACAAGCGGGTTCGCCAATGGCCAACGGCCGTTGTTGGGCCGCCTGTTGCGCCAGCTGGAGCGCAGGCAACTGCCGCACCTGATCGACACCGAGCCTGCGCACCGCCACTTCCTTCGAGATCAGCCCTTCCTCCGCAAAAGCGACTGCCGCCCGCACCGCGGCCTGCGGCGAGCGCTTGGCCACCCGCGTCTGCAGCAGCCACAGCCGTCCCGATTCGACGGTGAACTCAATGTCCTGGATGTCTCGTGCATCAGCTTCGAGCGTCGCCGTGGCGCGCATCAATTCCGCATGCACCTCCGGCATCTGGTCGCGCAATGTGTCCAGCGACCGCGGCGTGTGGTGCCCCGACACGACTTCCTCGCCCTGGGCACGCGTCAGCCACTCGCCCCACGCCGGCGCGTCGCCGGTGATCGGGTTGCGGCTGAACAGCACGCCCGTGCCCGAATGCTCGTCGAGGTTGCCGAACACCATCGCCTGCATCGTCACCGCCGTGCATCCATCGTCGGACAAGTGCCGGTTGTGCCGATAGACTTGAGCGCGCGGCGAGTGCCACGAAGCGAACACCGCAGCCACCGCGGCGCGCAGCTGCACCCAAGGGTCGGCGGGCACAGGGTCGGCGCGGCCGCCGAGCACGACTTTGCGGTACTGCTCGACGAAGCGGCGGTGCGTGTCGGCTGCGTAGCGGACATCGCCGGTTTCGGCGGCGAGGGCCGCTTCCACGGCAGCGTTGATGCCGAGGTTGAGGATAGTGTCCATCATCCCCGGCATGCTGCGCGCCGCGCCCGAGCGCACGGACACGAGCAACGGCCGAGGCACCCCGCCAAAGCACCGCCCGGTAACTTCCTCGAGCACCGTCATGCGCCCGACGATCTGCGCCCACAGCGCATCATGGACGGCGCGGCCATTTGCGTAGTACTCGCGGCACGCATGCGTGGTCACCACGAATGCCGGCGGCACTGGCAGTCCAAGCGCGCGCATGCGGTTGACC
The DNA here is from genome assembly GCA_025357235.1 of Betaproteobacteria bacterium. GTDB lineage: Bacteria > Pseudomonadota > Gammaproteobacteria > Burkholderiales > JACQAP01 > JACQAP01. The sequence goes on along the minus strand of JANXPQ010000285.1, from coordinate 7,593 downwards.
CCCCATGCCTTGCCGCCGATTTCCTCGCGCGTCTGCGTGCACGAGCCGTCCAAGGCGACAACCTGAGCCGGTCTGGCGGCGGTGTTTACATCCGCATTCATGCTGCGTCCTTTTGCCACTCGCTCAGTGCACGGTCACTGTCCCGGTATTGCCATCGACGGTAATGGTGCTTCCCTCGCGGATACGCCGCGTCGCGCCGGTCACCGACACCGCGGCCGGGATGCCAAGCTCGCGCGATACGATTGCCGCATGAGAGACCGCCGCGCCGGTCTCGACAACCACCGCGCCGGCAGCCAGGAAAAGCGGCCCCCACGACGCATCGGTCGTGATCGCCACGATCACTTCACCGGGCTGAAGCTCGCTGTCCACGGCGAGAGACGTGATCACGCGCGCGCGGCCGGTGTAACGGCCGGGCGAAACGCCGATGCCGGTAAGCTGCGTGCCGGCGCCGGCGATTTCGACCTCGCCGCTGCCGCGATCCTTGAAGGCGGACAGCGGCGGCGGATCGCCTTCGAAGACGAACGGCGGCTCCTTGGACTCGAGCACCTTAAGGAGGACTGTACGCTCGGCGATCAGGCGGGCAAACGCCGCCGGGTTGGCGAGGAACGCGTCGGCCTCGTCGTCAGTGACCATCAGCACATGTTCCCAGCGCGACAATTGCCCGCGCTTCACCAGGCGCAGCCCCAGCTCACGTACCGCCGTACGCGCCTCGTCCATCAGGCGGGTACCAAGCACCTTGCTGCGTTCGCGCGCAGCCAGATAGTTGGCGGCCGAACGCGCCGCCGCCGTGAACTGGCCGTGCATCTCGGCGTTGCCCGTCAGCCGGCCCGAGACCTCCGCGATTGCGGCTTCGCGTTCCGCGATCAGTGCCGCCGCGCGCGCTTTCGGGGATGATGAATCAGGCGCCTGCCGTGCGCGGTCGAGCATCCGCAGGGGAATCTCGGGATGGGTGCGGTAGGTCGGCGAGCGGAATTCCCAGACGCTCGGGCCGAGGAAGCCCCAGCGATCGAGGAATGCGTCCCATTGTGCAAGGAAGCGCTTCGTCTGCGGCTCGGCGCTCACGCGCAGCCGTTCGGGCAGGCCTACCACGCCCTGGTCGAAGGCAGCGGAAACCACGGGCGAGGATTTCACCTGGCGCGACAGCTCCCACAGCTCGAACGATTGGACTGCAGAGTCCACGTCACCTACGGCACTCGTGACCCGCGCGGCGAGTTCGCTCGCGCCGACTGCCTGGCAGATCTGCGCGATCGTGCCGATCAGCACGTTGGAGCCGTAGGTGTTGAGCACGTGCCTCTTGAGCAGGCGCCGGCCTTCCACCCTGAGGGAGCGGAAGTAGTCCAGCAACTGCGCGTCGGACAATGTCGCAAAGTCCGGCCGCCTCGCGATCAGCGCATCGAGGCGCACCCGGTCCTGGTCGGTGACCGGCTTCGGGTCGGTGGTGAACAGCGACCTCAGCCAGACGCTGACCGCAGCCGAGCGCTCTGCATTCTGATCGCGCGGGTCGACCCGGTACGGAGGCACGTCCGGATAGTCCCCGAACAATGACTTGTCGATCGCCTCGGTAGTCATGCCCGGGATGCGAACCGCCAGCACGCGCGACACCGAGATATTGAGATATACGTAGCCGCCGAAGCAGCCGAGGAAGTCGCACTCGGCGACCGGTCTGAACTCGTCCGGGGTAAACACCCCCATCTCGTAGAACCCGTCGCGGCAGCCGGCCTCCAGCACATGCGGGCCGTAGGCACTCCAAGTCAGCGGCGATGTCACGTCGACGTAGACCTCGCCGACATTCCCGCGCGTATAAACCGGAAACCGCGGGCTGGTTTCCCCGTCGCAGACCCAGACCTTCTGTCCCATGACTCGTATCCTTATTCTTGGTCCCCGGATGCGCGGATACGCGCACCGACGGGTCCTGGCGCCGCCACTGCGGCGCACCATGCCATCAATGGTCACTCGCCCCAACCCGCCTGAAACAACTTACGCTCGAGTACCCCGGCCGGCCTTGATCCAGCGCAAGCCGGGCTGCATTGCGAATTGCGTCGGTTCAGGGGTCGGCGCGGCTCCGGGCCAGGATCATTGCCGGGACCAGCAGCACCGCCTGCACGAGGAAGAAGACGACCGCAAAGGACAAGAACTCAAGCCGTCCCAGGACATTCACTGCAATCAGCGTCGCAATGCTCAGGCTGCGCGAGGGAAATGCAGCGATCAGGGTGACCATGTCCTCGCGGCTCCACGAGAACGCCTTTGCGACACCGAAGCCCAGTGCCGCGGCGCCAGCGGTGAAAAGAACCGCAGCCAGCACGATCGTGGCGAGATTGTCCTGAATCGTGCGCGCCTGGTTTACCAACAGGATCACGAGCATCACCCCCAGCGCCGCCAGGCTCAGGCTTTGAAGATGTTTGCGATGGCGCGCCACGAATCCTGGCGCGAAATGGCGCACCAGCATGCCGGCGCCGACCGGCAGCAGCAGACCGGTGGCCACCTGCCGCATCACCGCGAGAACCGGCAGAACGAAGCCTGCTTCCTGTTCCAGCAGCAGTCCGAACATCAGTCCGGCAATCAGCGGCGTCGAGAACACCGCCAGCGCGCTCGACACCGCGGTCAAGGTCACCGAGAGCGCGATATCGGCGCGCGCCAGCAGGCAGAAAAAATTCGACGAAATCGCCTGGGGTGCGGCGGCAACGAGGATCAACCCGCCGGCGACGGCGGGTTGTGGATGCATCATCAGGATCAATGCCGCAGCCAGGAGAGGCAGAACCAGCGACTGGCCAAGAAGCGCGGCCGCAACATGCAACGGATAGTGCAGCACGCGACGGATGTCGGCTACCGTCAGCTCCAGGCCGACGATCGTCATCGCCAGCATGATCAGCAACGGCAAACCGACTGCGACGGCAGGACTCATTGCACCGGACCCATCGCCAATAGTCGTCGAATCATCGTCTTTATCAGGCCAGGGATCCCAGTTCCTTCGCGAATCGCCGCACACATTCGAGCCCGAATCCGTGCGGCGCGAGGGCCGGCTGGCGATCATGAACCTCGCCCAGGCCAAGGCGCAGCGCGGCCAGCCGCTTGCCATACGTATGCAGGGTGTCCAGGGATTGCATCACGAAAACGATCGCGGGCAGAACTTCGCTATAGACGGCATCGGCCTCCCGCTCTCTCCCCGCTCGCATCAAATCGAAGATCCGTACCTGACGATCGAAGGTGTCCGATGCGGGAATCATCCCGGCGCATCCTGCGCGCAGATTATCGGGGAGCTCCAGTCCACCCCGCCCGTTGAAGACCGCGACGCGATCCCCGGTTTCCTCGACGAATCGCCGGATTGTGATCACCGGCCCCTCGCCCTTGAGAATGCGGAAGTTCGGATGGTTCCGACTGAGCGTCTTCACGCCCTCTGGAGTCAACCCGACGCCAATGTAATCCGGCGCGTTCTGGACAGCCACCGGCAGATCGACCCGATCGGCCACCGCACCGAAGAAGCGGATGAAGAATTCCTCGGGCACGCCACGATCCGGCGGCGGCTGCAGAATCACCCAGGAAGCGCCGCGCGAATGCGCAAACCTCGCGAATTCGACCTGCGCATCGACCGTCGGCGCGTTCACCGTGATGGCCAGCGGCAGGCGGCCGGCAAGTTCCTCCGCCACCCAGTCCACCAGTTGGCGTCGTTCGGGGTCGGACAACTTGTTGGCCTCGGTGCCGAGTCCCAGCACCGCCATGCCATGCGCACCGTTGTCGACGAAGGCCTGCACCTGGCGCCGGGTGGCATGCCTGTCCAGCGCACCCTGCGCATTGAAAAACGCATACAGCATCGGATAGATCCCGCGCGGCATGTCGTGATCGTTCATTGCGATTCCTCCCGGGCTGCATCCTATAGGCCCGCGGCCACAGTCTCAAATCACCACAGTTTCAATTCGCCACGGCTTCAATTCACCGCGGCTTCAATTCGCCACGGCGGCCGCGGGAAATCGGTGTACCATTTTTCCCCCACCGGAGGGCATCCCATGTTGCATGAATGAGATTCGGCAAGCGACCGTTCGGGTAAGTCCGTCCTGGCCTATAGTTGAACATGGATGATCAAACGGGCTGGAGACCCCCATGGAACTGACCGAGGAAGAGATCGACCTGGTTCGCAGCAGGCTCGAGGTCCTGAAGATCGAGCACCGCGACCTCGACGATGTAATCGAACGCCTGTCGCACGGCCAGAAACTCGACGAGCTGCAGATGCAACGCCTGAAGAAGCGCAAATTGCTGCTGAAGGACCAGATTTCCGTTCTCGAGCGGCAATTGGTGCCCGATATTTCCGCCTGACAGACAAGCTAAATCCCGGGTTTGCGTTGAACCGCCACGGACCACTGGCGGTCTTATTTCGAAGATTGCACGGCTACTTAAGACATCTGAAGACATCTGATGCGCGTTTGTCTATATTACATCGCGGTCATCGTGGCGTGTCTCTCGCTGCTGGGCGGTTGTGCCGGTCTGCACCGCCGTCCGCCGCCTTCGATCGATCAGATCGTGGAAATGGCCAAGGCCGGCAAATCCGCCGAAGAGATCGTCCGGGAATTGCAGGAAACTCATGCAGTTTATCCGCTTACCGCCTCGCAGATCGTCAGGCTGCACGAGCAGGGCGTGCCCGATGCGGTGCTCGATTACATGCAGAATGCCTACGCTGAAAGCATCCGCTGGGATGCGCGCATGCAATATGAAGGATCGTATTGGTGGCACGACTGTTTCTATTGCTATAGGCGCCCTGTCATCGTCGTGCCGCGATGAGCGTTAAGGGCGAGTCGGGACCGCATCGGTTGGATGCGCTTACCCATTGCCGGAGCCGAACATGTCCATCAGCCGTCGATCCTTGAGCCTATTTCCCAGACTTGCCGTCGCCGCTTGCGCCCTCCTGTTCGGCGCCTGCTCGGTCATGACGCCGCGCCCCGTTACGCCCATTTCGGAGGTTGTAACCCTGAGCAAGGGCGACCAGCCCGACCGGGTCGTCGAGCGCATCACAAGCTCAAAAACCACCTATGCGTTGCGCGGTTCGGATTTCGGCAAGCTCGCCGATGCGGGCGTGCCACCCAAGGCGCTTGATGCTCTGCAGCAGACCTTCGTCAACGATGTGGATCTGCTCACGCGCTACTGGGTCTTGGGAGAATCGCTGGGCGGATGCGTGTCCTGTTATCCACAACCGGTGGATCTTGCCAGTCTTGCCAACGGCGGCAACGGCATGGCGGATGCGAGCTACGTTGCGCGCTACACCACGTTCGCGAAGCCGCAAGGCCTGCCCGATTGGGTGACTGCAATCCCCGGCGGGGCCACGGCTCCCGGACTGACCATCGGCGAGGTCGAAAGCATGGTGAAGGCCGGGACACCGGGAAGCGAAATCGCCGCGCGCATCCGCGCATCCAGGTTGCACGACATCATCGGCACGGCGGGCATCACACAGATCAGCACGCACTACGTCGCCGGGCTGAGCGGTTCGGAGCTCGCGCAATTGCGCAAGGATGGCGCGAGCGACGAAGTCGTGGATGCCTTGCAACAGAAATTCCTCGCGGAGATCATCGAATTTGCCCGCATCCGCTACCAGAGCTGGGGCAAGGGTCCGGGCTCGATGAAGTGATTTAGGCGGTCCGACGCCGCCAGCCGGCCAGCAATGCGGGCCAGTTGGCGGCAGTTATGCCGGCGATGATCGCGGCAAGCCCGACCAGCAGACGCCAGGTCACCGGCTCCGACAGCACCAGCGCCCCAAGTATCACCGCGGCAACCGGATTCATCGTTACCGTAATCGCCACGCGCGACGGCGTGGTGTGCTCCAGTGCCCAGATCCACAGGAAAATGGTCACTGCCCCGCCGACGGTCATGAGATAGGCGATCGCGCACCAGCCGCGCCACGAAAATCCGGTGAATCCGGAAAAATCTCCGCCGATGACGATTGCAGCCAGCAGTGCCAGCGCGCCGACCGGCAGCATCACCGCTTTCCGGAACCGCCAGGCGCGTCGCGACCACCGCCGACCCGCCGATCGTCGCAGAGAGGGCGGCCGCCAGCACGGCCAGAAAAAGAAGCGGCAATCCCCTCATTGCGGGATTGCCGCTGTTGGATGCGTTTCGGGCAAGTTACTTTTTCGCGTCGTCGAACGAATCCGTGACTGCGCCCTTCGTGGCGGTGGAAACCAGATACGCGTACTTCGCCAGCAGGCCGCGGGTGAAGCGCGGCTTGGGTTGCTTCCAGGCCGCGCGACGCTTCGCCAGCTCGTCGTCAGGCACGTTCAGCTGGATCAGCTGCTTGTGCGCATCGATAGTGATCGAGTCGCCCTCTTTCACCAGCGCGATGGTGCCGCCGACGTACGCCTCCGGCGCGACGTGGCCGACCACCATACCCCAGGTTGCACCCGAGAAACGTCCATCGGTGATCAGTCCGACCGAGTCGCCCAGACCCTGGCCGGTGAGCGCGGAGGTGGGTGCCAGCATTTCCTGCATGCCGGGCCCGCCCTTCGGCCCCTCGTAGCGGATCACCACCACGTCGCCAGGCTTGATCTTGCGATCCATGATCGCGGTCATGACTTCCGGCTCGGAATCGAACACCCGCGCCGGCCCGGTGATCGACGGATTCTTGAGCCCCGTGATCTTGGCCACACTTCCCTCGGTGGCCAGGTTGCCTTTGAGGATCGCCAGGTGCCCCTGCTTGTACATCGGGTTGTTAAAGGGACGGATGACATCCTGATCCTTGCGCGGTTCTGCCGGGATGTTCTCCAGTTCCTCGGCGATGGTGCGCCCGGTGATGGTCATGCAATCGCCGTGCAGCAGGCCGTTGGCCAGGAGCATCTTCAGCACCTGCGGCGCGCCGCCTGCCTTGTGGAAATCGGTGGCGACATACTTACCGGACGGTTTCAGGTCGCACAGTACCGGCACCTTGCGGCGCACGCGCTCGAAATCGTCGATCGTCCATTCGACTTCGGCCGCCGAGGCGATCGCGAGGTAGTGCAGCACCGCATTGGTCGAACCGCCGGTGGCCATCACCAGGCTCACCACGTTTTCGATCGACTTGCGCGTGATGATGTCGCGCGGGCGGATGTTCTTCTTGATCGCGTTGACCAGCGCCCTGGCCGATTCTGCGGCGGAATCGGCCTTCTCCGCATCCGGGGAGGCCATCGTCGAGGAATGCATCAGGCTCATGCCCAGCGCTTCGAACGAGGTGGACATGGTATTGGCGGTAAACATGCCGCCGCACGCACCCACGCTCGGACAGGCGTTCTTTTCGATGCCGTCGTAGTCTTCCTTGCTGATCTTGCCGGCGCTGAATGCACCGACTGCCTCGAAAGCGCTGGCGATGGTCAGGTCCTTGCCCTTCCAATGCCCGGGCCTGATGCTGCCGGCGTAGACGTAGATAGCCGGCACGTTCATGCGCGCGATCGCCATCATGCCGCCCGGCATGTTCTTGTCGCAACCGCCGACGACCAATGCGCCGTCCATCATCTGGCCGTTGACCGAGGTTTCGATGGCATCGGCGATCACTTCCCGCGACACCAGCGAATACTTCATGCCGTCGGTGCCCATGCCGATGCCATCGGTGACGGTCGGCGTGCCGAATACCTGCGGCATCGC
>JANXPQ010000245.1 GCA_025357235.1 Betaproteobacteria bacterium | reverse complement strand
CCTGGAGCGCTTCGGCGCCGCGGCCAAAGCCGGCTTCCGCGGCGTGGAGTTCCTGTTTCCCTATGACTTCCCCGCCGCGCAGATCAGGGAGCAGCTCGACAAGCACAGGCTGCAGATGGTGCTGTTCAACATGCCGCCGGGCGATTTCGCCGCGGGCGACCGTGGCCTGGCCTGCGATCCGGCCAAAGTCGGCCAGTTCCAGGAAAACATCGGCAAGACGCTGGAGTATGCGAAGGCGTTGGGCGCGACCCAGATCCACTGCATGGCGGGCCTCAAGCCGCGCGGCGTCGGCGAAGACAAGATGCGCGAGACCTATATCGCCAACCTGCAGTTCGCCGGCAAGGAACTTGCCAAGCTGAATATCAAGCTTCTCATCGAAGCCATCAACACGCGCGACATCCCGGGGTTCTACCTCAACTATTCGCGCCAGGCCTTCGACATCATGCACTACGCGAACGTGCCGAATCTGCTGTTCCAGTACGACATCTATCACATGCAGATCATGGAAGGCGACCTGGCGACGACGATCGAAAAGAACCTGGCGAAAATCGGCCACATGCAACTTGCCGACCCCCCCGGCCGCCACGAGCCCGGCACCGGAGAAATCAACTACCCGTTCCTGTTCCAGTTCTTCGACAGGATCGGCTACAAGGGCTGGATCGGCTGCGAGTATCGCCCCGCCGGCAAGACCGAGGACGGCCTCGGCTGGCTGAAGCCTTATCTTTGACTTCCGGCAATGTACTAACCGCAGAGGCGCAAAGGTGCAGAGGAAACGCAAAGGAAAAAACAAATGGTGCATTCAGTTCGGCTGCGTGCGTGGCGCTTCAACTTTGGTAACGGGAGCGATAATCAGCTCAGAAAAATCTTTCTCTTAAATTGTTCTTCTTTGCGTTTCCTCTGCGCCTCCGCGCCTCTGCGGTGAGAATTTGAACTATCCATAAGGAGAAGAAAATGAACGTGGGATTTATAGGGCTGGGCATCATGGGCAAGCCCATGGTCGCCAACCTCATCAAGGGCGGGCACACGCTGTTCCTGGCGAGCCGCAGCGGTGTGCCGCAGGAACTGACGGCAGCGGGCGGGAAAGCGTGCGCATCGGCGAAGGAAGTCGCGCAGAAAGCAGACATCATCATCACCATGCTGCCCGACACGCCGGACGTCGAGAAGGTGCTGTTCGGCAAGGACGGCGTGGCGGAAGGCCTGTCGGCGGGAACAATCGTGGTCGACATGAGCTCCATCTCGCCGATCGAAACCAAAGCCTTCGCCGAGCGCATCAGGAAGGCCGGCGCGGACTACGTGGACGCCCCGGTATCCGGCGGCGAAGTCGGCGCAAAGAATGCGGCGCTCACCATCATGGTCGGCGCCTCCGAGACGGCCTTCGCCAAAGTGAAGCCGCTGTTCGAGTTGATGGGCAAGAACATCACGCTGGTCGGCGATGTCGGCGCCGGCCAGATCTGCAAGGTCTGCAACCAGATCATCGTCGCGCTCAACATCGAGGCAGTCGGCGAGGCGCTGCTGCTGGCCTCCAAGGCCGGGGTCGACCCAGGCAAGGTGCGCACGGCCCTGATGGGCGGATTCGCTTCGTCGCGCGTGCTCGAAGTGCACGGCGAGCGCATGATCAAGCGCACTTTCGATCCCGGCTTCCGCATCGAGCTGCACCAGAAGGATCTGAATCTGGCGCTGTCCTCGGCGCGCGCGCTGAAGATGAGCCTGCCCAACACGGCGACCGCGCAGGAATTGTTCAGCGCCTGCCAGGCGCAGGGCGGCGGCAAGTGGGACCACTCCGCGATGGTCAAGGCACTCGAAGCGTTGGCCAATCATCAAGTCGCAAAATGACATGAATCAGGATCCCCGCGCCCTGCTGCGCGCGATGTTCGACGCAGCGATCGCCGCTGCCCTGCCGGACAAGACGCTGCCCGCTTATCTGCCCAAACCGCCGAAAGGCCGCACACTGGTCATCGGTTGCGGCAAGGCCGCAGCGAGCATGGCGAAAGCGGTCGAGGATCACTGGGCAGGCGAGCTTTCCGGAATGGTGGTGACCCGCTACGGCTATCACGTGCCGACGAAAAGGATCGAGGTCGTCGAGGCCGCGCATCCGGTGCCCGACGAGGCGGGGCGCAAGGCGGCGCAACGCATGCTGACGATGGTGCAAGGTCTGTCGGCCGACGATCTCGTCCTGTTCCTGGTCTCGGGCGGCGGTTCTGCGCTGTTGCCATTGCCGGCGCCGGGCCTAACGCTCGCGGACAAGCAGGCGATCAACATGGCCCTGCTAAAGAGCGGCGCGAACATCACGGAAATGAACTGCGTTCGCAAGCATCTGTCGGCCGTGAAGGGCGGCCGGCTCGCCGCCGCCTGCGCGCCGGCGAAAGTCGTCACCCTGGCGATCTCGGACATTCCGGGCGACGATCCCGCGGTAATCGCTTCCGGCCCCACGGTGGCGGATGCGACCACTTTCGCAGACGCACGCGCGATCCTGGAAAAGTACAGTATCACCGAACCGAAAGCGGTTATAGAACACCTGCGCGCAGCGAAGGAGGAAACACCGAAGCCCGGCGACCCGCGGCTCGCGAAAACCGAATTGTACATGGTGGCGGCCCCGCAGATGTCGCTCGAAGCGGCAGCGGAAATTGCGCGCGGGGCCGGCGTCATGTCGGTCATCCTGGGCGACGCGATCGAGGGCGAAGCGCGCGAAGTCGCTATCGTGCACGCCGGCATCGCCCGCCAGGTCAGGCGCCATGGCCAGCCGGCCAAAGTGCCGTGCGTACTGCTCTCCGGCGGGGAAACGACGGTCACCGTGCGCAGCAAGGGCCGCGGCGGACGTAACGCCGAATTTCTGCTCGCTCTCGCCGTTGCCCTCGGCGGCGAGCCGGGTATTCATGCGCTCGCAGGCGATACCGACGGCGTCGATGGTACCGAAGACAACGCCGGCGCAGTGCTAACGCCCGATTCCCTCGTCAAAGCAACGCAGCGCAATCTGGACGCCAAGAAGATGCTCGCCGATAATGACGGTTACAGTTTCTTCTCCGGTCTCGGCGATCTCGTCGTCACCGGACCCACGCTCACCAACGTCAACGATTTTCGCGCGATCCTGATTACCTGACCATTATTTATCAGATCATGGGCATGCCCGAGCTGCTGTCGTCCGAAACACTGCTACCCCAGATTGCCCATGCGGATCTCGTTGCGCAGCTGACAGCCGTGCTGCCGCCCGCTTCGTTGCTGCACGAACGCGAAGACCTCAAGCCGTTCGAATGCGATGGCATGACCGCCTACCAGCGCGTGCCCCTGATGGTGGCGTTGCCGGAAGACGAAGATCAGGTCCGCAGCGTGTTGCGCATCTGCCACAAGGGCCGCGTGCCTGTCGTGTTCCGCGGGGCCGGCACGGGCCTCTCCGGCGGCGCACTGCCTTATGCGCAAGGACTGCTGCTGGTAATGGCGAAGATGAAGAAGATCATCCACATCGATCCCGTGGCGCGCATGGCGCGCGTGCAGCCGGGAGTGCGCAACGCCGCGATCTCCGAAGCCACTGCGCCCTACGGCCTCTACTACGCACCCGATCCGTCCAGCCAGATCGCCTGTTCGATCGGCGGCAACGTCGCCGAAAATTCCGGCGGCGTGCACTGCCTGAAGTATGGCCTGACGGTCCACAATATTCTCAAGCTGCGCTTCGTCACCATCAAAGGCGAATTGCTCGAAATCGGCTCCGAGGGCCTGGATTCGCCGGGCTACGATCTGCTGGCGCTGGTCACCGGCTCCGAGGGCATGCTCGGCGTGGTAACCGAAATCACAGTCAAGCTGTTGCCGAAGCCGGAAAAGGCCCAGGTCGTGCTCGCCGCGTTCGACGACATCGTCAAGGCCGGCCGGGCCGTCGCAGACGTAATCGGTGCGGGCATCATTCCGGCCGGGCTGGAGATGATGGACAAGAAAGCCACCGCGGCCGTCGAACAATTCGTGCATGCCGGCTATCCGCTGGATGCGGCAGCGATCCTGTTGTGCGAATCCGACGGCACCGCGGAGGAAGTCGCGGATGAAATCGAGCGAGTCAAGGAAGTCATGAAGAAAGCCGGCGCCACCGAAATCCGTACTTCGCGCGACGAGACCGAGCGGCTCAAATTCTGGGCCGGGCGCAAGGCCGCCTTCCCCGCGGTGGGGCGCATCATGCCGGACTACTACTGCATGGATGGCACCATTCCGAAGAAACAATTGCCCTACGTGCTCAAGCGCATCGACGAGTTGTCGGAAAAATTCAATCTCCAGTGCGCCAACGTTTTCCACGCCGGCGACGGTAACCTGCATCCGCTGATCATGTTCGACGCCAACGAAGGCGACCAGAATGAGCGGGCGGAAGCCTATGGCGCGGCGATCCTGGAGCTGTGTGTCGCAGTCGGCGGCACCATCACCGGCGAACACGGTGTCGGCATCGAAAAAATCAACCAGATGTGCGTCCAATTCAGCACCAACGAGCTGAAAACATTCCACGCGGTAAAGAAAGCATTCGACGAATACGGCCTGCTCAATCCTGGCAAGGCGGTACCGACTTTGCAGCGCTGTGCCGAAGGCGGCAAGATGCATGTGCACCGTGGACAGGAGAAGTTCCCGGACCTACCCCGTTTCTAGTGCAGAACCTTGAACCACGGAGGACACGGAGGACACGGAGGAAAAATAAAACAAGGAAAAGAAAATTGGAGTTTGGAATGGGATCTGTTGATAAACCCGTGCCGCCAATTTTCGCTGCCGCGGATCATTATGCAATGAAAGGCTTTTAACCCCGGCTTTTCTATTGCACTTGCCTTCCCTCCGCGTCCTCCGTGTCCTCCGTGGTTCATTCTTTTTTTGATGCAACAGATCATTCAGCAATTTTCCGAAACCATCCGCAAGGCCGCGGCCGAGCAGACGCTATTGCGCATCCGCGGCAGCGGCAGCAAGGATTTCTACGGCCTGGTCCTGATCGGCGACGTGCTCGACACGCGCGCCCTGACCGGCATCGTCGACTATGAGCCCACCGAACTGGTGATCACGGCCCGCGCGGGCACCCCCTTGCGCGAAATCGAAAACGCACTGGCGGGTGGCGGCCAGATGCTGGCCTTCGAGCCCCCTCACCTCGGCCCTGGCGCGACGCTTGGCGGCTGCATCGCCTCCGGTTTTTCCGGACCGCGCCGCGCGGCGATGGGCTCCGCACGCGATTTCGTGCTCGGCGCGCGCATCGTGAACGGCGTCGGTGAAGACCTGCGTTTCGGCGGGCAGGTCATGAAAAATGTCGCCGGCTATGACTTGTCGCGGCTGATGACAGGATCTTTCGGCACATTGGGGTTGATTACCGAAGTATCGCTGAAAGTGCTGCCAGTCCCGGAAGAAGACCGCACGCTGCGGTTTACCCTGCCCGAAGCGGCAGCGATCGAATCCATGAACAAATGGGCGGCCAAGCCCCTGTCGCTATCCGCAACGTGTTACGTGGATGGCGCGCTGTACGTGAGATTGTCGGGTGCAACTGCGGCAGTCTCGGCCTCGCATAAAAAACTTGGCGGGGATGTCGTCCAGGACGGTGCCGCGTTCTGGCAGTCGGTTCGCGAACAGACGCATTCGTTGTTTGCGGGCGCACCCGCTCTGTGGCGTTTCTCGATCAATTCAGCGACTGCGCCGCTCGAAATGGGCAGGCAGATGATCGAATGGAACGGCAGCCTGCGCTGGATCGCCACGGACCTCGACCCGTCGACGGCATTCGAGATTGCGCACAAGGCCGGCGGGCACGCGACCCTGTTCCGCGACGGCAACAAGCGCCACGGTATTCAGCGCTTCTCGTCGGGGCTGCTCGCGGTCCACAAGAAACTCAAGCGCGCGTTCGATCCTCACGGCATCCTCGGCCCAGGCCGCATCCATGCCGATTTCTAGCGAATACTGCCTACACCCAACACAGAGGCACAGAGGGCACAGAGGACACGGAGAAAAACAGCGAGAATTTGAAATTAAGAGAGCAAAGCCGTCGTAAGAATATTTTCTGCAACTTCACTCTATGAGCTTCATTTGACAATTGAGCATCTGTCCGCAACTCCTGTTTATTCTTTCTCTGTGTCCTCCGTGCCCTCTGTGCCTCTGTGTTGAGAAGTTGACTTAATTGAAAACGAACCTAGCGGAGTTCATCAAGAGCACCCCCGAAGGCAAGGAAGCCGACAGCATCCTGCGGTCCTGCGTGCATTGCGGCTTCTGCACGGCGACCTGTCCGACTTACCAGTTGCTGGGTGACGAGCTCGACAGTCCGCGCGGCCGCATCTACCTGATGAAAGAAGTGCTGGAGGGCAATGCGGTTACGGCCAAGACGCAGATGCATCTGGATCGCTGCCTGACCTGCCGTGCCTGCGAAACCACCTGTCCTTCCGGCGTGCAATATGGCCGGCTGGTGGACATCGGCCGCAACATCGTCGACCAGCATGTCGGCCGCCCTCTGCCGGAATCGATCCTGCGCACCGTATTGCGCGTCGTGCTGCCGCGCCCGGCGCTCTTCAAGCCGCTGCTCAGGATCGGCCAATTCGTCCGCCCGCTGCTTCCCGCAGCCCTGAAGAAGAAAATCCCAAAGACGGGCGCAAGCAACATCGAATGGCCTGTGCCCCGCCATGCGCGCAAGATGCTGGTGCTCGATGGCTGTGTTCAGCCGTCTCTTGCACCGGACATCAATCCCGCGACGGCGCGCGTGCTGGATCGCCTGGGGATCTCGCTGATCAAAGCCGAGGCCGCGGGATGTTGTGGCGCGGTGACGTTTCACTTGAACCGGCAGGATGAAGCCCTCGACTACATGCGCCGCAACATCGACGCCTGGTGGCCGCATGTCGAAGCCGGCGCGGAGGCCGTGGTCATCACTGCGAGTGGCTGCGGCACCATGGTAAAGGAATACGGCCATCTGCTCGCCCGTGACACCCGGTACGCCGCAAAAGCCGCGAAGATATCGGAACTGTCGAGAGACATCAGCGAGGTCATTTTCGCCGAACGAGAAAAGCTCGATGAGGCATTAAGTTCTTCCCTCGGCCCTCGTACCTCGGGCCTCGCCCCTAGAGTGGCTTTTCACTCGCCATGTTCTCTCCAGCACGGCCTGCAGATTCGCGGCATGGTGGAAGCACTTCTGGTTGCGGCCGGGTTCGAGTTGACCGTGGTTCCGGATTCGCACCTGTGCTGCGGATCGGCGGGCACCTATTCGATTCTTCAGGCCGAATTGTCGCAGCGATTGCTGAAGAACAAGGTCGAAGCACTCGAATCGGGCAAGCCCGCGTTGCTGGCGACCGCCAACATAGGTTGCCTTACTCACATCCAGAGCGGGACGTCGCTGCAAGTCCGGCACTGGATAAACATTCTGGACGAAAGGTTGTCATGACAAAGACTGCAATGATTACCGGCGCGACCGCCGGATTCGGGGCCGCCGCCGTGCGGCGGTTTGCCAATGCGGGCTGGCGCGTGATCGCAACCGGCCGCCGCGCCGACCGGCTGCAGAAACTGGTCGACGAATTCGGCAAGGACAAGGTTTACACCGCCTCCTTCGACATGCGCAAACCCGCAGCGATCGAAGCGGCGCTGGCCGCCCTGCCGGAACCATTCCGGAATGTCGATCTGCTGATCAACAACGCGGGCCTCGCACTTGGCACCGCACCGGCGCAGAAAGCCGATCTCGATCAGTGGAACCAGATGATCGAGACCAACATCACCGGACTGGTGACGATCACGCACAAACTGCTGGCAACCCTGATCGCGCAGAAAGGCGCGATCATCAACATCAGTTCGGTAGCGGCCAGTTACCCTTATCCGGGAGGCAACGTATACGGCGGAACCAAGGCGTTCGTCGCCCAGTTTTCCCTGGGGTTGCGCTCGGATCTGCATGGAACCGGCGTGCGCGTGACGTCCGTGGAACCGGGCATGGCCGAGACCGAATTCACGCTGGTGCGCACCAGCGGAAACCAGACCGCCTCGGACAATCTCTACAAGGGCGCGCATCCGATGACGGCTGAAAATGTCGCGGATACGCTGTTCTGGATCGCCACGCTGCCGCCGCACATGAACATCAACCGCATAGAGATGATGCCGGTCAACCAGTCCTTCTCGCCGTTTCAGATTCATCGCGAAGGCGTGGCCTGACCGTCCCGCGCAGAAAACAAAAAGGGCCGGTGCACATGGCCGGCCCTTTTCATTTGGACGCCAGGCCGCCCGCCGTTCGGTGCCTGCCGACGCGGTATCGCCATATGCCGATACCGCACAAGGCAATGACCATTCCATATGCGTACATAGCATATAGAGACGGCAGCGAACGATCGCGAGGAGCATCCGCGTCCTTCATGTCAGCCGGGAAGGGACGCGGCGCAACGGGGATGATCTTCCACTGCGATTTGTCGCTGGGCACGCGATCGTTGTATTCATCGATCGACAGCACCGGAGCCTGGCCGAAGGCGCGCGAGGAAGGAAATTGCGGGATGCGAACAAAAATCACCGCTTCGATGTCGTCACGCAGCATGCTTTCATAGCGCGTACCGGATGGCCCGCCGCCGGCGATGCGCCCAAGCAGGTCGCGGCCCGCCGCGTCGAAAGCTGCGAACGGGAAAAGGTCGGTCTGTTCCGTGACGAGGTAGTCGTAATCCTGCCGACCGCTTTCGATGCTCAATTCCTTGATTGCCGTATAGGGCAGAGCGACGACGGCCTTTGCACGGCTGGTCGGCCCCTGTCCGCGAATGTTCCAGCCAAGCGACCGGAGCGTCTGCATGCTGATGCCGGTGCAGTTTGCGGTGGAATGCTGATAGGCGAAGTCGTGGCGATAGAAATGATTGTAGACGCGGCCGATCGCCTGCTGATAGATCGCTGCGGCCCGTTCCTGTTTCAGTACGGCAATCAGCAGGTAGGAAGGACGGTACCAGGACTGGCCGCTGTTGAGATCGGCCAGATAATTGTCCATCGTCAACGTGGCGGCGATGATGCCTTTTTCGCTGACGGAATCCAGCGTATAGAAATTGTTCACCAGCCAGTCGCCCCATTCGCCCGCCTGGCCAAAGGCCCCGGTGACGACTGCGAAATGGCCTCCGTGCGCTTCGTCATCGTCGCCTTGCGCGCCATTGAGCATGACAGCCAATGCCGGTTTGCCCGCCCAATTGCGCATCGCCCCGGGGTCGCGCTCCCAGAGCACGCGCGCGGCGAATGGCGAACGGGCCCCTCCGCCGTCGGCGCGGACCAGGGCCGCCAATGTTTCACCGGCATCCAGCGGTTGATAAGGCAATCGGGAAAAATCGAGGTTGTAGTCTGCCGGCCAGATCGTACGCGCGACGAATCGATCCGCCTCCATTCTTCCGCGTAGTTTCAGCCGGCGACCGGAAAAGTGGCGCGCGCTCGAAGCGTCGAAATAAGACCGGTTGCTATCGATCTTTTTCGTCAGTGAGAATCCCAGGCGGCTGCCATCGGCGCCGAGAAGCGCCTGCCCGCCATCGAGCAGGCGCGCCCCGTCGACAACTTGCGGCGACCCGATCCACAACAGCGGCGGCCTCGATCCATCGCCATCGGGATGGGATTGCGCCCATTCGCGCACGTCGTCCTGCGCGGTCCGGCTGCGCGTAAATCCAGCCGCCGCAGCCCTGGGCACGGCGATCACCTCGCCCCGGAAATACCAGAGCGCCTGCGGGATGGTCTGGCAATCGGAGCAGGCGCCTTCGACAAGGCGAAATTGCGCGCCGTCGTAGAGCCCCAGATGCGCTGCGTCGAGCGCATTGCGTACGCCGCCAAGTGCCGCAACGGCCCCTGCCGCGGCAAAAAAGAAAAACATCACCAAAAATCGCGAGCGCACGCAGATCGCGTTGATCAATCGGCCTCCGGAATAGTGGCTGATGATCGCATGGCCGGGGAATAAACGACTTGCGGTTACCGGGAAGCCGCTTGCCGCATCCGGGACGACCCGTTCATCGCGCTACAGGCGTTGCGAGGAAAAGAGTGTCGACGATATTCGCAAGAGCGGTCTCACATTGACGGCCGCTCCATCTGGCACTTCATGGGCGGAACGATGTCCTTGGCCTCGATGAATGCTTCTGTCTTCCAGCCGTAGCCGGTCTTTTCTTCGTCGTACCTGACGCCAGGCTGGCCGGCCTTGACGAAATTCAGGATGTAAAGCGGCGCAATCAACTGATGATCTTCCGGGCGCATCCATGAAATCCCGCTCGGGCCGGCGTACTTCAACCCCTCCAGGGCATACGCGACCTTGACCGGGTCGGCCGCACCCGCCTTGTTCAGCGCGCCGGCCAGCATCTCGACGACACGAAACGCCGGGAGGTAGGCGGCATTCGACACTGTGTTGTAGCGGGCCTTGTATTCGAGCAACGTCTTTTGCCATGCCGCGTCGGCGGCATTGATATGCCAGGCGTCAAGTGTCTTCACCCGGTCCCCGCCGGCGGTGCCGATGCCCGCCCAGGTTCCCGGATAGCCGGCGAGGAAGGCGTAGAACGTCGCTTTCAATCCCGCCTCGTTGCCTGCCTTGACGAGCAACGACAGGTCATTGCCCCAGTTGCCGGTCAGGACGATGTCCGCCCCGGACGCATGGATCTTGGCAACGTAAGGAGCGAAATCCTTGACCTTGCCGAGTGCTACGAAATCGTCGCCGACGATCTGGATGTCCGGCCGCTTCGCCGCCAGCATTTCCTTCGCCGCCCTGCTGACGGCCTGCCCGAATGCATAGTCCTGGTTGAGCAGATAAACTTTGCGGATCGAGGGCTGCTTGATCATGTAATCGGTCAGCACGCTGACCTGCGTATCCGAATGCACTTCGAAGCGGAAGTGCCAGAAATTGCACTTGGACTCGGTCAATGCGGGGTCGAGGGCGTTGAAGTCGAAGAACAGTACCCGCTGATCCGGATTGCGGGCATTGTGCTTGAGCAGCGCGTCGCTGAGTGCGTTGGCGACATTCGATGCGGACGAGGCAACGAAGTGGATGTCCTGGTCGATCGCCTGCTTGAGGACGATCAGGGATTCCTGCGGATTCGATTTGTTGTCGAAGGCGACGATTTCTATTTTTTTTCCGCCCAGCACGCCGCCGCGGGCGTTGACGATATCGGCACTCGCCTGGAATATTTTCAGCCGCTCCTCGCCCTGCAGCGCGAATGGCCCGCTCATCGGTCCGAGCACCGCGAGTTTGATCGTATCCGCGGCTACCGCGCCGCCCAGCTGCGCCGCAAGAATTGCACTGGCCGCCATGCGCCAGAATCGGCAAGGCGTCATTTATTGACGCCCGACTTTTCCGCCTCGATGGCCTGTTCCACGCAAAGTTTTATTCTCGACGCTTCGCGGCCCCAGAAGTCTTGCCGGCAATGCTCCAGCAGCGGTCCGTGATCCCTGGCATAAGCCTCGAGCACCGGCGCAGCTGCTATATCTTCATCGATGCACTTTTTCACGATTCCCCAACCCATTTCCTTGCGGCGCGAGCAGCGCGCGACAATATCCTTCACCTCATCCGGGTATCGCGCGACTTCGGCACGGGCGGCCTGATTCTCCTTGATGCAGACCTGGATCATCTCGGTGCCGAATTCGGCATTCGACATGGAGCAGCCGGTGACGATATCGGAGTCGTCATCCGCCAGGCACGCAGAGGACGCCAGCATCAGTGTTACCGCAAGAATTGTTGTTTTCATGAGCGATGGAACCATTCAGTCAAGATCGGTTTCGAAAAGGATTCGGATTCCGGCTCATGGCGCAGCATGGTCTGTGGCCCGCCTGCCGACCGGAATGACAACTGACGAAAAATACATAGTATTACAACTCATGCACGATCTGTCCGCGCTCGCTCAAATCCCATGATCGCCTTTCTAAGAACCTGCAGGTCAGCGCTGAGGGCAAGGCCTGTTTCAGGTCGAGCCGGGACCCGTCACGCTGGTAGAGATTCAACGACGGATGGCTGTTGTGCATGCATTTTCGTGCGGCGTTTCAGGACGAATCAAATTGAGCGTCGCACCGCGCTGCCATGTGTGGCTTGAATCGGGTCTCCTGGCCCTCCACTGATCGCCGTCAGGATACCTTGCATGAGCGCCAGCGGAGTGGGGGGGCATCCAGGCACCGCTACGTCCACCGGGATCACATTCGCGATACGCCCACAGCTCGCATAGCTCTCACCGAATATACCGCCGGTGCAGCCACATTCGCCAACCGCGACAACGAGTTTCGGCTCAGGCGTGGCGTCATAGGTGCGCCTGAGCGCAGTCATCATATGACGGGATACCGGCCCCGTAACCAGCAGCATGTCCGCATGTCGCGGGCTGGCGACGAAGTGGATTCCCAAGCCTTCGAGGTTGTAGTAGGGGTTGGTCAATGCATGGATTTCGAGTTCGCAACCGTTGCAGGAGCCCGCGTCAACATGGCGTATCGCCAGCGCCCCATTGAACGTCGCGAGGACCCCGCTTCTCAGGCGCTGCGCGGTGACGCGCAAAGCTTCGTCGGCCTGCGGCGGTGTTTCCGTTCTGATTCCCGACTTTAAGATGAGCTTGATCGTCTGGTACATGATGGTTTGGCCTTCCTACAGATCGTGTCCGCTGTAGCTCAAATTGAGCGACTTATTGATGAGCGGAAAGTCGGGCACGATGTTTCCAATGACAGCATGTTCCAGCATTGGCCAGTTTTGCCACGACGGATCGTGCGGATGCACTCGACGGATGTTACCCGCCGCATCGGTGTGGATCGCCATGAGGATTTCGCCTCGCCAGCCCTCAATCCAGCCCAGACCGAAGGCATCCCGGGGAGCATCGGGCAACGGCGTGAATACCGGGCCATCGGGCATCCGCTCCAGGATCAACCTGCAAAGACGGATGGCCTCGACAACCTCTTCGAAACGTACGGCCACGCGCGCGGCAACGTCGCCGCCCTGACGCGTCGCGATGCGCACGTCGAGCTGATCGTAAGGCGGTACCGGGAAATCCACGCGCAGGTCCGAGGCTTGCGCACTCGCACGCCCGGCCAATCCGGTGAGCCCCAGTTGCGCGGCCAGCTCGGGGGTAATGCGCCCTGCTTCCACGAACCGGTCCTGGAGGCCTGCGTGATCTTCATAGATGCCGCGCAAGCGGGCCACCGACTTTTCGAGGGCTTCGAACGCAACGAATAGCCTGCTGATGCCGGCGCGATCAAGATCCGAAGCGACGCCTCCTGGAACGATCGCATCCATCAGGTAACGATGTCCGAACAGCTCGGCATTGGAACGAAGCAACTGTTCCTTCAGACTGGAGAACTGGGCAAGACCGAAAGCGAACCCCGCATCGTTGCCCAAGGCCCCGAGATCACCCAGATGGTTCGCGATGCGCTCGCGCTCAAGCATGAGCGCCCTCAACCATAGCGACCTGTCGGGCGGAATCGTTCCACTCACGCTCTCCGCGGCCATTGCATAGGCCCATGCGTAGGCGACGGTGGAATCGCCGCTGATCCGGCCGGCCAAGCGGGCACCCTGCTGGAGCGTCATCGCCTCGAAACGTTTCTCGACCCCTTTGTGCGTGTAGCCCAATCGCTCTTCTAGGCGCAGGATGCGCTCGCCGACGATGGAGAAGCGGAAATGTCCAGGTTCGATCGTTCCGGCGTGTACCGGGCCGACGGCGACTTCGTGCACGCCGTCCCCTTCGACAGTAACGAATGAATATTCGTCCGGCGCGGCTGCGTATACCCTGGTTGCGTCTGCATCACTGCGTAACGGAAACCAATCGGCGGGCCACGCGGCGTGCCGCAACCACGGGCGTGTATCCCGCTGACCGGCGGCTTTGAGTCCCATGAGGTCTGCAACCGCCCGTTGCATGCGGTTCGCCACGGGGAAGATGTCGGCGATGCACGTGTATGCGTCGTTCTGTACCGGCAGCGTCAGACAGACCAGCCCGGAGCGGATAACCAGCGCCGCGTGCATGGCAAAACCGGACCCACCCGGACGCCGGTCGCTCGCCCATAACGCGAGCAGACGCCCCCCCCGCTCTCGCACCTGCTCGCACAGACGCCGCCAACCGGCGTCATCGACCTCGGCCCGCCAGGAGGCAACCGCACCTGGAACAGGTTCGATCGGAATGTCGAAATCCCCTACACGCACGATCACTCCCTCAACCGATCAATCTCGCCGCCTGACGATACCAGTCGGCGAGATAAGGCGGTATGTACAGCCCGAGTAACAACACCAACGCGAGATGCACGAATACAGGAATCAGCGCCGGCGGGTGCGGCAGGCGTTTACCTGATGTCTCGCCGAATACCATCGTCTGCACCTTACCGAAAACGGCGGCAAAGGCGACCCCAAGTGCAACCAGCAGGATCGGTGTGGCCCAGGGATGCTCATGCATCGCCGTTGTCAAAATCAGGAACTCGCTGGCGAACACGCCAAACGGCGGCATGCCCAGAATGGCAAGGCTTCCGAGCATCAATCCCCAACCTATCGTGGGATTGGTGTCGACCAGCCCACGGATGTCCGCGATCAGCTGGGTGCCGCTTTTCTGCGCCGCATGACCCACCGTGAAAAATATCGCCGATTTGGTCAGCGAATGAACGGTCATGTGCAAGAGCGCGGCGAATGTTGCTACCGCGCCCCCCATACCGAACGCAAAAGTGACGATCCCCATGTGCTCGATCGACGAATAGGCGAAGAGTCGCTTGACATCTTTCTGTCGCGACAGAAAGAAAGCCGCAATCACGACACTGAACAGGCCGAAACCCATCATCAGGTTCCCTGCAACATCGGTCTGCAAGGCACCGTCGACCAACACTTTGGCTCGCACCACGGCATACAGCGCGACGTTGAGGAGAAGCCCGGAGAGCACTGCGGAAACGGGCGTCGGGCCTTCGGCGTGCGCGTCGGGCAACCAGCTATGCAGTGGTGCGAGCCCGACTTTGGTGCCGTAGCCGACCAGCAGGAAGACAAACGCCAGCGACAATACCGTCGGCTCCAGCTGTCCCTTGACTTCGTTCAGGTGCGTCCATAGCAGCGCGTTGCCGCCTGCCCCCAGAACTTTTTCGGCAGCGAGATACAGCAGGATGGTTCCAAAAAGCGCTTGCGCGATGCCGACTCCGCAAAGGATGAAGTACTTCCACGCGGCCTCGAGACTCGCCGGCGTACGGTACAGACTGACCAGCAGAACCGTGGTCAGCGTGGCGGCCTCCATCGCCACCCAGAGGATACCCAAGTTGTTGGTGAGCAATGCCAGCAGCATGGTAAACATGAACAACTGAAACATGCTGTGATAGAGCCGCAGACGCGCCGGGGTGAGCTTACCCGCATGCTGTTCGTTGCGCATGTAGGAACGGCTGAACAACGATGTGGTAAAGCCCACGAACGCGGTGAGGGCCACGAGGAAAACGTTGAACGAATCCACAAAAAACATTTCGTTGAAGACCCGTATCGGCCCCTCGCCCACGATTCTGGCCGTCAAAACCGCAGCGGCGGCGAAAGTCAGGAAGCTCATGGCCGCGCTCAACTCCCCGGCGCGATCCCTGTGCCCAAACAAGGCCAGCAGGAGTCCGCCAGCGAGCGGCATGCCAAGCAGCACGAGCAATTCCATCGTCAGCGTTCCTTGAGTTTTTCCAGATGGCTAGTGTCGAGGCTGTCGAACGTCTCCCGGATCTGGAAAAAGAAAATGCCGAAAATGAACGTTCCAACCAACACGTCAAGCGCGACGCCAAGCTCAACGACCATGGGCATGCCGTAGGTGGCGCTGGTGGCGGCAAAAAAAAGACCGTTCTCCATCGCCAGGAAGCCCACGACCTGTGGAATGGCCTTGCGCCGGGTAATCATCATCAGAAAGGACAACAGCACGCAAGCGATGGCAATGCCCAGGGAATTGCGCGTGACCGTGCTTGCCAAGTGCGAAATCGGCAATGCCAGATTCAAGGAGAAGATCACCACGACAATGCCTATCAGCATCGTTGTCGGAATATTGATCAGGGTTTCCCTGTCCCATTTCACGTTCAGTCGAATGATCAGCCGGTGGAGTATCCACGGCAGCGCAAACACCTTGAGAACCACGGTCAGAACAGCCGAATAATACAAATGATGCTGACCCGTGCTGTAAGCGACGACAGTCGTGCTGACTGACAGCACAAGCCCTTGCCACGCAAACAGATAAACCAGCGTTAGAACGCGGCGTTGCGACAACATGGCAAACGCGATCAGCAGCAAAAGCGCCGCCAGCACGTTGATCAGCTGGCCGGAAAAGGAGGGGGTCATGTCAGCGCTCCAAAGCCAGCCGAATCAGGATGCCCAGCACCGCAAGCAGAAAGGCTGTGCCAAGGAATTCAGGTGCGCGAAAGATGCGCAGCTTCGCCGACAGTGTTTCAACCAGCGCGAGCCCGGCGCCCCCCAGAAGAAGCTTGAGACACAGCGCGACCAGCGCCAGCGGCAGCAGCATCCAGTCTCCCGTCGTCACGATCCCCCAGGGCAGGAACAAAGCGAGCCCGATAGCGCTGTAGTTCAATAGCTTCATCGCTGATGCCCATTCGATCAACGCCAGGTGACGCGCTGAATATTCGAGAATCATCGCCTCGTGAATCATCGTCAGTTCGAGGTGCGTAGCCGGATTGTCGATGGGGATGCGCGCGTTCTCGGCAAGTGCGACCATGTAAAACGCAACCGCCGCGAAGGCGAGGCTGGGATAGAGCACGAACTCGCGGTTCGCGATGGTTTCGACAATGGTGGTCAGAGAAGTGGACTGGGCGATCAGGACAGGCGTGAAGAACACCATCAGCAGCGCGGGCTCCGCCAGGCACGCCACCAGCATTTCGCGGCGCGCACCCATGCTGCCGAACGCGGTGCCGATGTCCATGGCCGCGAGCGCTGCGAACAGGCGCGCGAGCGCGAACAACCCCACCAGCGCAATCACATCTGCCGCCGCGGAGAAAGGCAGGTCAGTCGCCAAAATGGGGACGATGCTGGCGACGAGCACCATGCATCCGAACTGGAGATACGGGGCAATCCTGAACAAAGACGAAGCGTGCTCGGCAAGCACCGCATCCTTGTGGAAGAGCTTGTGCAACACCCGATATGGCTGCAATACGCCGGCGCCGCTCTTGTTCTGAAGCCACGCTCGGCATTGGTTGACCCAGCCCAGCAACAAAGGCGCCAACGCGACGATAAGGAAGGTCTGGATCGCCTGTGAGAAAAGGGACTGAATCATCGAATGAAGAACAACAGAACGATCAGGGTGGCGAAGCTGTACACGAGGTAAATATTGATGCGCCCGTGCTGCAGGATGCTGATCGCGGCGGAGAGCCTTTCCACAAGCCGGGCAACCGGCAGATAAAGTGCGTACCAGAGCTTGTCTTCGGCAATGCCGTGGTAATGAGGG
This sequence comes from Betaproteobacteria bacterium, assembly GCA_025357235.1. Classification (GTDB taxonomy): domain Bacteria; phylum Pseudomonadota; class Gammaproteobacteria; order Burkholderiales; family JACQAP01; genus JACQAP01. The sequence continues at coordinate 16,956 of JANXPQ010000245.1, read as the reverse complement.
TGATCATCGAACGGGCTCGGCACCTGACGGTCGATGCGGAAGATCGGCTCGAAGATCTGCTTGATCGGTTGGCCGAAGCCCTCGGCGGTGTCCTGCATGCGCGCCGTTTGTTGCGGAAAGCCGCAGTCCCACGCGGGTCCGCGACGCACGCGGCCATGATAAAGCTTGCGTACCAGAATCACGGCGAGCATCAGCGCCCCGATGATTCCGACGAGAAACAGGACCGGGCTGTAACTCGATCGCTCGGGTGATGTAGCCGTAATGAACAGCCAGGACTGAGCGCCTTCCAGCCCGACGCCCTCACCGGTCAACAGCAGTGTTGTCTTGCTTAGTGCGGCGAGCACCCAGACGGGGGCAAGCCCCAGCACGACGCAGCCCAATGCCAGCCAACCCAGGCCCGCCCGCTCCGGCCAATTGGCGTCATGGGCATCGACGAGCTTTGCCTCACGCGGCCGCCCCAGAAAGATCACGCCGTAGAACTTGACCATGACATACCCGGCGAGTGCGACAGCGAGAACAAAGGCGGCCGCGCCAACCGGAACCATCATGCTCAGGTAAGAACTTGGAAGGCCCGGCGTGGCCAGAAATGCCTGCAGCAGCAACCACTCCGATACGAATCCATTGAGCGGCGGGAGGCCGGCGATGGCGATGGTGCCTACGAGACCGAGCCATGCGACCCACGGCATGCTGCGGATCAATCCTCCCAACTTGCCCAAGCTGCGTTCCCTGGTCGAGTGCAGCACCGTCCCGGTCACGAGGAATAGCAGGCTCTTGAAGAATGCGTGATTGAGGCAGTGATACAGCGTTCCCGCCAGCGCGAGCGCGGCAAGGGAGTTCGCCTGGTAGACATGGAAAATCAGCGCCAGCCCGATCCCCGCGAGGATGATGCCGATGTTCTCGATGGAGGAATACGCCAACAGGCGCTTCATATCGGACTGCACGGCTGCGAACATGACCCCGAACAAAGCGGTCATCAGGCCCAATGTCGTCGCGAGAACACCCCACCAGACGAGCTGGATTTGCAAAAGATCAAAGGTCACCCGCAACAATCCATAGATCGCCGTCTTCAGCATTACACCGCTCATCAGCGCCGAGATCGGCGACGGGGCAGCCGGATGTGCTTCGGGCAGCCACACGTGGACAGGGAGAAAACCGGCTTTGGCGCCAAACCCGAACAAGGCCAAAAGAAATGCCGCGCTCGCCCAGAACTCATTGAGGTGGCTCGCACGCATGGTGGCAAATGTGTAATCGCCGTGGCCACCCTGCATCGCCCCAAAGCACAGCAGAATGCCGATCGCGCCGATATGCGCCAGCAACAGGTAGAGGAAACCGGCGCTTCGGATCGCCGGAATCTTGTGATTGCTGGTGACCAGGAAATAGGATGCGAGCGCCATCGTTTCCCACGCGACCATGAACAGATACGCGTCGTCCGCGAGCATCACAGTCGTCATCGCGACAAGGAACAGGTGGTACTGCAGGCAATGCAATCCCGGTGCGGTGCCTTCACCTTTGCGGAAGTAGCCCGCGGAATAAATGGAAATCCCGGCCGAGGCCCCTCCCAGCAGCAGCAGGAAAAACGCCGACAGGGCATCGAGCCGCATATGGAATGGAAGATCGGGCAGGCCCAGCGCGAGAATGGCCGTCTGCGGAAGATCATCCAACCCGGCAAGGCCAGCACCGGCAAGGACCAGCGACGCCACTGAACTTGCCGGGAACAGGATGCGCGCAATGAGGCGCAGGTTATGCGGCGCGGCGAGGCCGAGGAACCCCGTCACCATCCAGAACACGATGACGCCGAGCGCCACGTCCAACGGCAGAGTCTGCGTCAGACTCATCACTACGCAACTCGTGGTGGAACCGACAGGATCATCGGGTCGCCACGCTCACAACGATTAAAAGGCCAGCGATCCGGATTGCCACGCCAGCAGCAGGATCAGCCGTGCGTGGCGGGCCACGTCCGCGCACGCGTTCCTCGTTCCGGCTTGTCGTTGAAGCTCCAAACGTTCGCTCTGAGTCAGTTTCATCGTGCCTTCCATGGACAGGATGATACTACCCATTTTCAATCGTTACAGTCCACTGGTGGTTGTCCCTCGGCACACCCTTGGCCTTGTCGATCCTCTGGTACTTGACCGCGGGTTTGAGCACCAGGCCGTTGGACAGTTCGTCCGCCATGCCGGGCCGGATTTCCTGCCACGGGGTCCGGCTGGTCCGAACAGGACGGCGCGGCCGCCGCACAAAACTGATCGATCCGCATTCGCGGCCGTCCGGGACCACCCTCTCAGCGCTTGACGTCGCCGCGGGCCGTGCCGCGTCGGGATGTCGAAGCGCGGCTGCGGGCGGGCTTTGCGCCGGCAAAAACCGGACTATTGCCAAGCATGATCGCGAACTCGCTTGCAGGCACCGGTTTGCTGAACAGATATCCCTGATACTCATCGCAACTCAGCTCGCCGAGGAAGGCCAGTTGCTCCCGCGTTTCAACGCCCTCCGCGATGACCAGCAGGTCGAGGCTGCGCGCCATCGCAATGATCGCCCTGACAATGGCCGCATCGTCTGCATCGGTGGTGATGTCGCGCACGAACGACTGGTCGATCTTGAGTTTGTGAACCGGGAAGCGCTTCAGATAGCTCAGACTTGAATACCCGGTGCCGAAATCGTCGATCGCCAGGCGCACGCCGATCTCGTCGAGCCGGGCCAGCGTGACGACCACCTCCTCCGCCCGCTGCATGGCCGTCGTTTCCGTGATTTCCAGTTCCAGGAAGCGCGAATCCAGCTTCGAGTCGCGAAGAACGGCGTCGATGCGGTCCAGCAGATTTTTCTGCCTGAATTGGCGCGGGGACAGATTCACGGCGACCTGGATCGACGCCAACCCGGCATCCTGCCACGCGCGGTTCTGTCTGCACGCCGTCTCCAGCACCCATTCCCCGATGGGGACGATCAGGCAGGTCTCCTCCGCGAGCGGAATGAAGCGATTGGGCGCGACCAGTCCGAGTTCGGGGCTTTGCCAGCGGATCAGGGCCTCGGCCCCGACAATCCGGCCCGTTCTGATATTCACCTGGGGCTGATACGCCAGCACAAACTCCCCGCGTTCCAGCGCCCGCCGCAGTTTGGTCTCCAGACTCAGCTTCTCCGACGATTTGGCGTGGATGGCGTCGGAATAAACCTGGTAGTTGTTCCGCCCTTCCTGCTTGGCGTGGTACATCGCGATGTCCGCGTTCTTCAACAGATCGTCGACGCTGTGCGCCCCTGCTGCAGAAAGCGCGATGCCGATGCTGCCAGTCACATAGACTTCGTGCCCGGCGGCATTCAACGGTCGCTCAAAAATCTTCAGAATCTTGTCGGCGACCGCTGTCACCTGTTCGACTCGCGAAGTACCTTCGATGAGAAAGGTGAACTCGTCTCCGGCCAGGCGGGAGATGGTGTCGATGTCCCGCAATTGCTCCTTGAAACGCGCCGCCACCTGGACCAGGATCTCGTCGCCGACCGAATGCCCGAGATTGTCATTGATGTCCTTGAACCGGTCGAGGTCGAGGAACATCACCGCAACGAGATGCCCATCGCGTCTGGCGCGCGCGACCGCCCGCTCAAGACGATCGCGGAACAAGGTGCGGTTGGGAAGCCCCGTAAGCGTGTCGTACTGCGCCAGGTAGGAGAGTCTCTCCTCAGTGCGCTTGCGCTCGTTGATGTCGCGGAAATAGACCGACAACCCGTTCTCGTATGGATAGGCGTGCACCTCGAACCAGGTCTCGAGCGGCGCGTAGAACTCCTCGAACTCGACCGGCACCTGCTCGGCGACCGCCTTCAGGTAATTGATCCCGAAAGTGGAATTCCTCGCCTGTGGAAACTCCTCCCAGATGCTGCGCCCGAGCAGCTCGGTCGCGCGCCGGCGCAGGAGTTGCTCCGCAGTGGCGTTCAGATAGGTGAACCGCCAGTTCTCGTCGACGGCAAAGAATGCGTCGGTGATGCTGGACAGGATGTTCTGCGTCTGTTCCGCCGCTTTGCGGAACTGGTCTTCGGCGCGCTTTCTGTCGCTGATGTCGTCGGCCACCCCGACCACGCGATAGACCCGTCCATCCTGGTCGCGAAGCGGGAAGGCCTTGTCGTGTATCCAGCGGATCGAGCCGTCCGGCCGCACGATGCGATACTCCTCGTCGTACATTCCCTGGAACTGTCTTTCCTGGAGCGCCGTCCGGACGCGCTCGCGGTCGTCCTCGTGAATGGCCTCCAGCCAGGTCCACGGCGACGCGTACAGGCTTTCGCAGCTGCGCTGCCAGATCTCCTCGTAGGCCGGGCTGATGTAGAGCATCTGGTTCTTGGCCGGATCGGTTACCCAGAACACTTCACGGATGTTCTCCGCGATCTGCCGGAAGCGTTCGTGGCTGCTGCGCAACTCCGCCTCCACCCTGTTGCGCTCGCTGACGTCACGCGCGATCACGACGATGATATGTCCGTCGCGGGTGGGCACCGCGCGCCGGACCAGCTCGACCGGGAGCAGCGCGCCGCCCTTGAGGCGGTGGTTCATCTCCAGCGTCGATCCGCCGTCTTCGCCGGCGATGACGCGATCGTAGGCTTCAGCCAGTTGCTCGCGCGAGAATGGCGCCAAATCCTGCGGCCCCAGTTCGAGGAGTTCCGCACGGCTGTAACCGAGCAGCCGGCATGCGGTGTCGTTGACATCGACAAAGCGCATGCTGGCCCGATCGATGAGCAGGATCAGGTCCGGCGAGAGGTCCATGGCGGCGCGAAACTGCCGGAGCGATTCTTCCGCGCGAATGCGTTCGCTGATGTCGCGGGCGATGACCTGGATTGCGGGCCTGCCATGGAACTGGAAGGGCGCAGAGGACACCTCCACTTCCACCATTGAGCCATCCATTCGCACGTAACTCTGCTCCATCACCGGTGCAGGCGCTCCCTTGTCCAGCTGCAAACGAATGCGCTCGCGAACAATTTCCCGCAAGTCCGGATGCACGAAGTCCAGGACCGATCGCCCCAGCAGATCCTCCGGCCGCGTTGCCCCGAGCAACTGGACGCCGGCGCGATTGGCATAGACGTATTTCAGGTCGTGATGGACAAATATCGGCTCGGGGGAAAGTTCGACCAGGCGACGATAGCGGTCCTCCGCCTCCCGCAATGCATCCTCCGCCGCCTTGCGTGCCGTGATGTCCTGCATCGCCCCGATCATTCGCACCGCTTTTGCGTCCTGATCGCGGATCACGAAGCCCCGGTCCAGGATGGAAGCGTAGGTCCCGTCGTGGCGACGGAAGCGATACTCGTCGGACCAGGTTTGTCCACCGGCGTCGATCAGGGCATGAATTCCCTTGATGATCCGTTCCCGGTCTTCCGTGTCGATCCGCTCATACCAGGAATCGATCCCGGGTGCGATCTCCTCGGGAGGATGGCCGAACAGCGTCTGGAAAGCGTCGTTCCACCAGATCGTGTCGTTGACCAGATTCCAGTCCCAGACCACGTCGTTGGTCGCGCGGGCGAGCAGCCGGAACCGTTCGATCGTGCCAAGCAACTCCTGCTGGGTCTGCGAACGTTCGATTGCGATGCCGGCGAGAGACGCCGCAGATTGGATCAGCTCCAGTTCGCGGGCGTCCGGTACGCGCGGCTGGCGATAGTACATGGCAAGCGTGCCCAGCAATTTGCCGCCATGGGAAACGATCGGATGCGACCAGGCGGCCTTCAGATTGTGGCGCAATGCCAGCTCGCGATAGTCCGCCCACAGGGGATCGGTGGCGATGTCCTTCACCACCACCATCTGTTTCCGGAATGCCGCCGTTCCGCAGGAGCCTGCACAGGGCCCGATTGCCTCGCCGTCGACGGCCTCGCTGTATTCGTCCAGCGAACGGGAGGCGGCTGCGCGCATGAGCCGCGTGCCGGTCTCATCGATGAGCAGGATCGAGCACAGCATCTCCGGCGCCTGGTCTTCCATCAGGCTGACGACGGCTTCCAGTATTTCGGAAAGCGCAGCGCCGCCCGCAATCATTTCCAGCAGGCCTCGTTGGCCGATCGTCAGCATCGGTGCAGATAGCGTGAGGTTAGCGGAGCATTGCAAACAGGGGAACGCGGTCCGCAATCAAGCCGAGCCCATTGCTCTTGCTGCATGCGTGCCTCCATGAAAGCCCCCTGGATGCATCTATCACTGGCCATGCTAGCACTTCAATGTAGGCACGAACGGATGCCAGCGCGCCATGCGGCCTTGCGCACCGCAGCATCCGAACCCGGCGCCACCACATCAGGCCTCGGCGCCGCCGCGAGCATCATTTCGCCGGCTGCTTCAACTCGACGATCACTACATCGGTATCCGTATCGCCGATGTTCTCGCCGATATGGGTTTGTGCCTTCATGAATATCACGTCGCCCGCCTTGAACTCCCGGCTTACCGTCTTTCCGTCGGGGAAAGTCAGCTTGCGCTTGAAGGCGCCAAGTGCATAGAGCACGAAGTCCGGATGGTCGCGCATGTTGGTTTTGTCACCCGGCTTGTCGCGGTACTCGAGAACGCGAATTCGTTCGTTTTCGATCCTGAGCTTGTACTTGTCGGCGTCGGTGGTCAGGGGATCCGCGGCATAGCCCGCACTGGCGGCCACCAGCAGAAAACCTGCGATTGCGATAGTTTTCTTCATCGATAAATCTCCTCTGTCCGTCCAGCATTGATCGCACATTCGCCGATAAGCAGAAAGCCGGCGCGAGGCCGGCTTTCTGGAAATTCGAAGGCGATACGACTCACCCGGTTATCCGCTCCCGCCCCTTGCCGTCAGTGGTTATCCCTCGGAACGCCCTTGGTCTTGTCGATCCTCTGGTACTTGACCGCGGGTTTGAGCACCATGCCGTTGGACAGTTCGTCGACCATGCCGCGCTGGATTTCCTGCCACGGCGTCTGGCTGGCCGGAACCTTGAAGCCGCCCTGCTTTTCAAGTGCCTTCATGCGCCGCGTGTACTCGGTCTTGCTGATGAGGATGTTCGCTGTGCGCTTGTTCAAATCGATGCGCACCCGGTCGCCCGTCTTCAGGATGGCAAGGCCGCCCATGCTCGCCGCTTCCGGCGAGGCATTCAGGATCGAAGGCGAACCCGATGTGCCCGACTGGCGACCGTCGCCGATGCACGGCAGCTCGGTGATGCCCTGCTTGATCAGTTTCGCGGGCGGCTGCATGTTCACCACTTCGGCCGCACCCGGATAGCCCTTCGGGCCGGTGCCGCGCACGAACAGCATGCAGTCGTCGTCGATCTTGAGCTTCGGATCGTCGATGCGGTGATGATAGTCTTCCGGTCCGTCGAACACGATGGCGCGGCCTTCCCATGCATTCGGGTCTTTCGGGTCGGAGAGGTAGCGCTTGCGGAAGGCTTCCGAGATCACGCTGGTCTTCATGATCGCGCTGTCGAACAGGTTGCCTTTCAGGTTCAGGAAACCCGCCGACTTCTTCATCGGTTGCTTGTAAGGCCAGATCACCTTCACGTCCTCGACCGGCGTCTTCCTGCAGTTGTCGTACAGCGTCTTGCCGTTGACGGTGATCGGGTTCTTGCGGATCTTGCCGGCTTTGATCAGCTCGTTGACCACCGCAGGCACGCCGCCGGCGCGATGGTATTCCTCGCCGAGGTACTCGCCGGCCGGCTGCAGGTTCACCAGCAACGGGATGTCGTAGCCGATCTTTTCCCAGTCGTTGTTGTCGAGCTTGACGCCGATGTGGCGCGCGATGGCGTTGAAATGGATCGGCGCATTGGTCGAGCCGCCGATCGCGGAGTTGACGACAATGACGTTTTCGAAGGCCTCCCGGGTCATGATCTTCGACGGGCGCAGGTCTTCCCATACCATCTCGACGATGCGCTTGCCGCTTTCGTAGGCGTTGACCGCGCGATCCTTGTGCGGCGCCGGAATCGCGGCGCTGCCGGGCAGCGACATGCCGAGCGCTTCCGCCAGCGAGTTCATGGTCGACGCCGTGCCCATGGTATTGCAGTGGCCAGGCGACGGCGCGGAAGACGCGATCAGCTCGATGAACTGCTCGTCGTTGATTTCTCCCGCCGCCAGCAGCTCGCGCGCCTTCCAGACGATGGTGCCCGAACCGGTGCGCTCGCCGCGGAACCAGCCGTTGAGCATCGGCCCGCCGGAGAGCACGATGGCCGGGATGTCCACGGTCGCCGCGGCCATCAATTGCGCCGGGGTGGTCTTGTCGCAGCCGGTAGTGAGCACCACGCCGTCGATGAAATAGCCGTAAAGCGTCTCCACCAGCCCGAGGTAGCAGAGGTTGCGATCGAGCGATGCGGTCGGGCGCTTGCCGGTTTCCTGGATCGGATGCACCGGAAACTCGAAGGCGATGCCCCCGGCTTCGCGGATGCCTTCGCGCACGCGATGCGCGAGTTCGAGGTGATGGCGATTGCAGGGAGACAGGTCCGAGCCCGATTGGGCAATGCCGATGATCGGCTTGCCCGCCTGCAACTCCTCGCGCTTGAGCCCCCAGTTCATGTAGCGCTCGAGATACAGCGCGGTCATGTTGGGATTGGCTGGATTGGCGAACCACTGGCGGGAACGCAGTTTTGCGGGATCTTTTTTGGTTCTGCTTGCCATTCTCTCTATTCCTCTCTTGGGAACGCCGGGTTCGAAGTCCCGGTCGTCTGATCGTCACAGGTAGGGTGCAATTCTAACCGAGGCCCGCCCCGGGGAAAACGGCTCAATTGCCTTTCGTTCTCGCTTGGGCAACCACGCTCAATACGGCATCCACTACCATCTTCGGGTTGTCCGCATGTACGGCGTGCCGGCAAACGTCGCATTCGACATACCGGCCATTCGGCGACATCCCTGCCAGTTCCTTTTGCGTGGCGTTCCAGGTCGCCACGCTGCTGCCCCGCGACAGACGGCTCACGCCGGTTCCATTCAGCACCACGACGGGTACCGGCGGAAAGGCCTTCGCCTCGTGCAGCTGGCGTATCGTCGCGGACTGGGCCATTCTTTCCTTGCCCGCCGCGTTGAAGCGGCTTTTGCTCGCAAAAAAGTGCTCCTGATACTCCCAGACAATGAAACTTCCCGGTTCGAGCTGATCCTGATTGACTTCCGCGGAGACCTCCGATAGCTCGCAGTGGGCGCCGCCGCCTGCCTTGCATCGCGCCGGGAAGTCCTCGTGCAGGCCATCGATAAAAATCACGCCCGCCACTTCCTCAGGATAGGTTCGCGCGTACAGATTGACGTACATCGCTCCCCGGAAATGACCGACGAGAACATACGGTGGCGGAATGTTCGCCGCGGCGAGGAACGCGTGCAATTCGTCCACTATTTGCGTGCCTGAACGGTCGTTGGATCGCGCCACGCTGTCGCCGTTTCCGGCCCGATCATAGGCGACGACCCGGGTTGTCTTGCCGACGTCGGCGAAAACCCAATGCCAGCTTTCCTTGCTTGCGCCTAGGCCGGCCTCGAAAATGACGGTTGGCACGCCCTGTCCGGCTTCGATGTAGGAATATTTGCCGACTTCCGTCCTTGCCACGCGGCTTTCCGGGCGCGTACTGCAGGCGCAAACGAGGAAGAACAGGGACAAGAACACTGGAATCCGCGGAAATGAATTCATGGTGCCTCCCGTGCATCGACGTGCAACTGAAGAACCGCATTCGAGTCCGACGCCGGCCTTTTGCGTCGTTCCGGCAAAATTGAAGACGCGTGATCGCCTCTTCAGATTGCCGCTTCCCACGCAACGGCAAACACGCCGGCGGCAAGTACCAGACACAGCGGGGAATAGAGTGCGGAATCGAGCCAGGCGAAACGGCTGCCGCGGACCGTCTTGAAGAAACCCACCAGGTGGAAATCGCCGATTGCGCGCAACAGCAGCAGCACCGCCAGTCCGAAGCAACCCCACTGGATGGCGGTCGCCGGGACGGGCGCATCGATGAATCCGCCGGCGGCGCCGACCAGCGCGGCGCAGGCGATCAGGGCGCAGGCCACCACCAGCGTCGCAAACCGGCCGGGAACGAACGAGGGGGAGCCGCGCAACTCGGGAATCGCGGCCACCCTGGCGATTCTTCCGCCGAATAACCAGTACACATGGATGGACGCCAGCAAAACAAATATCGCCATCAGCGCCGTGGCCAGGATCATGCGCATCACGGATTCACCGGCCCGCCGTCCGCCCGGTGATCGCCATCAACGCGATTTGCGCAAGGCCGGGTTGAGCCGGTCGATGTCGGCCTGCACCTGGTCCCGGCTGCGCTCGTAAATGAGTTCGCGCCCCATTGCGCTGCCGGCATAGCCCATGCCGTTACGGGTCGGGGACAGGTCGCATTTGACGCTGTGAATGCCTTCGCCGAGGACGATCTGTATGCGTTCGGCGCGCTTGTTGAGGACCACGACATCGAGAACCTGATCGGTGTCGGTAACGCGTACCTTGATTTTCTCGTCGATCATGGGCACCACCTCTCGTCTACGGAACTTGCTTGGATGCGCAACCTTGCCTGTCGTGTATCTTACCGGACTTCGCAACAAGGGCAGAACCACGGAAGAATGCGAAAAAAATGCCGGGCTTGCAGGCCCGGCATCGAATCGAGAGGTGACTATGAAACGCAGACCGCCGAAGTGGCTCGAATTGTCACGCGGGCGGCACGCAGGATGAATCGTACCCACCGGCGGGTTTTTCCCGCAGGGACGCACACCCGAGTTCCGAAGGAAGTTTTCCCAAAAACTCAGGGCGCGTGACCGCGGGTCATGTACCGGTGATCCAGCGCTGCAGCGCAAGCGTAATGACGAATGCCGCAACCGCGAGGCAGGCAAACAGAATGTGGCCTGCACCCGACAGCAATATCGCATCGAGCAGGGAAATGCCGGCGATCAGGCTGATCACGGCCCGCGGCACGTCCCCCGGGTTGCGCCTGCGCAACAGCCGCAACGCATACAACGCCCATGCCGCGAGCAAGGCCAGCGGCAACAGGACGGCGGGCTGCGCCGGCGCAAGATAAATTCCGTAGATCACCGGTACGGCCAGGAACGCCAGCGGCCAGCTGTTTTCCAGGCGCCCGAGGTGTTCCTTCTTCGCCGCGTAAGTCAGGCCGATCAGATAGCAGAGCAGGACAACGGCGGCAATAGCCACCTGTTGCGGCAGCGCTGCGGCAACGGCCAGCGCCGCCGTCACGTACACGAGCATCCTGCAGATCCCCATGACCAGCGGACTCAACGGATTGTTCTTGTGATGCCAGTTGTAGAACACGATCGCGGCTGCCAGCGCAAGACCCGCTGCGACCGGACGCCATTGTGTAAACGGTTCGTAGCCAAAACCCACCCATCCCAGCAGCGCGAGCGCGACAGCCATCATGCCGAAGCCGGACGCATGGACCTGGGCCGCGCTCACCTGCCCGGACGGAATCGGCCGTTCCGGCCGGACTTTCGCGTCGAATCCGTGATCGAACGCGTCGTTTAGGAACATGCCGCCGACGTAGAACAATGACAGGGAAACGATCAGCAACAGGAGGCGGCAATCCGTGGTGGCCGTACCGGCCAGCGCCATGCCGGTCAGCACATTGGACCAGACGGTCGGCAGATTGGATACGCGCCCGAGTTTCAGCGCGACGGACAACTTCATACCGTCAACGTATCCTTCACCCAGTTCAGCTCGCGCGCGATGGCCTGCTCCATGCCGCCGGCGCGCAAGTGTTCGGGAAGAACGTTCCAGGTATAGGTCTCGACTTCCAGGTGCGGCGATATCGGGTGCAGGCGGTGAATGCCGAGGACTTCGCTGATGAAGGAGCGCGTCGACGAAAATGCACCGAGGTTGTCCATGAAGATCGGTACATGGCAGTGCACGCGCCATTCGCGCCCGTCCGCCTTGCCCGTCGCCGTCGCCAGCGCTTCGGGCAGGTCGGCGTAACGTTTGATGCCGGCGGGCCCCTCTTCCACAACCTGATGCAGATAGACCGGATCGTCGAACTGCTTCAACGCCGCAACTGCTTCCTGCGTCAGTTCAGGCAGGCGCAGGCCGGCACTGATCTGCAATTTTGTCACGCGGATGCCGGCGTCCCGCAGGTCGCGAATGCAGCCTGCCGGATCTTCGAATTCGACCGCCGCATGACACAGGTCCAGGCACAGCCCGATATGGTCGTGCAGCGCCGTCGCGGCAGCCTGTTGGTCCAGGCCGGTGAGCTCGCCCAGGCGGCGCACCGCGTCCGCGCCGAACAGACGGCGCTGGAAAAAACGCACGCTTTCGTCGACCGTCTCCAGAAAACAATGCGGTTCCGGCTCGATTGCCAGCGCAATGTGGCGGCCGCTGCGGCGCTTGATCTCCACCAGCGTGGCGATGTGCCGCAGCATGTTGTCGGCAATTTTCCCGACGTCGGCGCTGCCGCGCATGGCCGGCTTGAAGGCGCCTGGCACGGTGCTGATGCTGCCTTCGACTCCGTCGGGCAGCAGCTGCGCCAGCAGTTGCGCCAGTTCGTCGGTGTAACGCAACCTCTCTTCGTCGCGCCAGTCGGGAAGATAGACCTCCTCCTTGACCCGCGTGCCGTGGAAAGTGCCGTAGGGAAAACCGTTGATGGTGAAAACGTAGAGTTTTTTGCGGGCCAGAAAATCGCGGAACTCGGCGAGCGCGTCGCCGCTGCCAAGTTCGCGCGCCGCTCTCGCCGACAGGCGCAGGCCGATGCCGAACATTGCTTCCGGGGCCACGCGGTCGCGCACCGCGGGAAAGTAGCGTTCGATGTTGGCACGCACCTCGGCCCACGATTCGCCGGGATGGATGTTGCTGCAGTACGTCAGGTGAGCGCCGTCCGCGCCGATCTTCATTGGCCAGTCTCTTTCCGACGCAGCCATGCCATGGCATGCAGGATTTCGTTGTTGTCCATGGCATGCACTTCTTCGCCGCGGCCGATATCGCGCAGCAGCGTGATGGTCAACTCGCCACCGAGATGCTCGCGGAACTCTTCGATGCCGCGCAGGAGGATAAGACGGCCCTGCTCGTCACGCGTCTCCATCGCCGGATGCCACAGGTAAAAGCCCAGGCCCTTGAGCAGCTTGTACACGCGGTCTTCACCGCCCGCCGCCAGCATGCCGATCTGCACCGAGTAACGCGTATCGAGCGCCAGGCCGATCGCCACCGCTTCACCGTGGCGCAATTCGTGGGCGGTCAGCCCTTCCAGCTTGTGCGCCGACCAGTGGCCGTAATCCAGCGGCCGCGCGCTGCCGGTTTCGAAAGGGTCGCCGCCGTGCGCGATCTGGCGCATGTGAAGCTCCGCGCAGCGCCGAATCATGCGGGACATCGCCGCAGGCGTGCATTCGCGCAGCGCTTCCACATTTCCTTCCAGCCATTCGAAGAACAGTCCATCGCGAATCAGCGAAACCTTCACCGCCTCGGCTATGCCGGCAATCTTGTCGCGCGGATGCAGGGTGCGCAGGAAATCGGCATCGTTCAGCACTGCGAACGGCGGGGCGAAACTGCCCAGCAGATTCTTCATGCCGAATGCGTTGATGCCGTTTTTCACCCCGACCCCGGAATCGTTCTGGCCTAGCACCGTGGTCGGTACGCGGATGTGGCGGATGCCGCGATGCGTGGTGGCCGCGACAAACCCAATCATGTCCAGGAAGGCCCCGCCACCGACGCCCACCACGAAAGCATGGCGATCTATCTTGAGTTCGACCAGATGGCGCTGCAGGCCGGTCACGAGCGCAGGATCGTTTTTCACGTGCTCGCCGCCCGCCACCACTTCCGGGCGGCCGACCAGTTCCAGCGACTCCGCATGCACTTCGGCATAGGCGGCGATGTCATGCACCAGTGTCGGCCAGCTTGCCGCGACATTGGCATCCACGAAGACCACGACGCGGTGGCGTTTCGCCGGTTCACGGCGCACGATCGACTGTACGAATACCGGATTGTCGCGCGCGAACAGATGCTCCGTGAAATGCACCGGATAGTCGTAACGGACGGAAAACTCCTGGGTGTAGACCGCTTCTTCCATGGCCGGCTCAACGGCGGATTTGACCAGTTCCACGCTCATCTTCTTCCCCAATTTTCCAAATCTGCGGCGTCCCGCTTACTTGAAGGCGATCGAGTCCATGCGCTCCGCGACGGACGGCTGTCCGCCCACGCGCGGCGCCTGACCGCGCAACACGGAATTGCCCTCGAAAAGCATGCGCTGATCGACCGGTGCCGGATTGAGCCAGTGCTCTTCTTTCATCTGGCCGCTCTGCCCGAAGGCTTTGAGCGCATTGCCGTAGCAGAGCGCTTCCACGTCTTTCGCGGCAATGCCGCGATCGAGCATCAGGCGCGCGGTCTTCGGCACCGCGAGCGGATCGGAAACACCCCAGTCCGCGCTGGAATCGATGAACATCCGGTTGGAACCGTATTTGCGCGCGATCTCCACCATGCGCTCGTTGCCCATCTTGGTATTCGGGTAGATCGTGAATGCGGCCCAGAAACCGCGATCGAGCACATCCTGCACGGTCTCCTCGTTGTTGTGGTCGATCACGACGCGTCCGGGCTCGATGCCCATCTCCACGGCGACTTCCATGCTGCGGATCGTGCCGCTCTTCTTGTCCCGGTGCGGCGTGTGCACCTGCACCAGCATGTCGAATTCCTTGGCCAGCGCGAGCTGGGCGCGGTAATACTTGTCCTCGACCGGCGTCTGATCGTCGTAGCCGATCTCGCCGACCGCGACCACGCCCTCCTTGACCAGGTAACGCGGCAGGATTTCCAGCACCTGTTCGGCAAGCGCTTCGTTGTTGGCTTCCTTGCTGTTCAGGCCGATGGTGCAATAGTGATGAATGCCGAATTGCGCTGCGCGGAAGCGCTCCCAGCCGACCAGGCTCGACATGTAGTCGATGTAGCTGCCAACCTGCGTGCGCGGCTGCCCCAGCCAGAAGGCGGGCTCGATCAGGGCGACGATGCCGGCAGCGGCCATGCGCTCGTAGTCGTCGGTGGTGCGCGCGCTCATGTGGATATGAGGATCGATGAATCGCATGTTTGCCTCCAGTAGTCGATACGGTCAGACCGGATTTGCCAGCGTCTGCCAGCTCACCTTGTTTTCATTTACGGCCATGCAAAGCTCAGGATACGCCCAGAGCAGCCCGGTTGCCGCCGGATCGGGCGAACTGGCGAGCGCCAGCGCTGCTGCAGTGCGTTCCGGCTCGGTTCCCTTCTCGAGAACGCGCCCAAGATCGTGCAGCATTTCGCCGCGCGCATAAGGTCCGACGCAGCGCCATAATTCATGGCTGATCGGACGCCCCGCCGCCCAACGCTCGTGGGCGTAGTCGCACAACATGCGTGCGAGTTCCGGGTTGGCGCGCCGATCCAGGCCGACGACCGGATGAAGCGTGCTGCCGATGAACAGCGTCTTGAGCACCATCTGATTCCACGCCGGTTCGGCCAACTGCTCCGCGGGATACGGATTGCGGTGCGCGACTGCCTCGAACACGGCTTTCATGCTTGTACGTATCCCCTCCGCGGCCCGCAGGACATAGCGCGGCTGATCCGGATATAACGGCAGGCCGCGGTAGAACGCGACGAGTTCGCCGATATCCGCCGTATCGCAGAGCTGATCGAGACGACGCAGGAAAGTCGCGCCATCCGTGCCGGACACCAGCAGCAGGTAGATTCGCGCCGCCTGGTCGAAGCTCCAGTCCGACGGATCCCAGCCTTCACGCGCTGCGGCCGCCTGGTTCAATTCTTCGGCGGTGAGGGCAAGGTCGGCCTTGCCGATCTTGCGGGTCACCAGACTTACGGACCGATAGAGATCGGTGTCGCCGCCGCTGCGCATACGCTGGACTGCCTCGGCCAGCCATGCACGCGCATCGGCCGGCAATCTCGCTTCGAGCCATTTCTGCAGTAGTAGGATGGGATTCATTTCACGCTACCCGACGCAGGGTACTCCTTGCCGAAAACACGTGCTCCAGCAGCAGGCGCTTCACGTCGGTTGCGGCCACCGGACCTTCTTCCAGCAATTCCGCCGCGGAGGTGATGAACAGCGGGCCATCGTTGGGATCGTCAGTAGGGCGCCCGTGCGAGCCTTTGACCAGTGTGGCATCCAGCGAGATCACGTCCATGAGATAACGAAACCCGAGTTTTTTCTGCACGAGTTTCCACGCAATGTACGCCTTGACCAGCGGCTGCGCGGGATCGAGAAACAGTTCGACCGGATCGTAGCCGGGCTTGCGATGGATATCCACGGTGCGCGCATAGTCCGGTGCGCGTGCATCTTCCAGGAAATGATAATAGGTGAACCAGCTATCGGCGCGCGATATGGCCACCAGCTCGCCCGAACGCGGATGATCCAGACCGAACTCGCGCTTGCCATCCTCGTCGAGCACGCGCTCCACGCCGGGTAGCGAGCGCAGCAGGTCGGCGACCTTGTCGACCAGATCCGGACGCGCCACGTATACATGCGCGACCTGGTGATCGGCGAGCGCGAAAGCGTCGGATGCGCCGGCATCGAGCTGGTCGCGTCCGAGTTCATCACGCACGCGCAGCCAGCCCGCCTTGCGCAATGCGCGGTTGATGTGCACCGGCCTCGACACCTCGGTGATGCCGTACTCGGCGAGCGCGACAACATGCATGCCGGCACGCTGCGCCGCTTCGATCAATTCGCCGCAGACCTCGTCGACTTGCGCCACGTCTTGCGCAATCCTCGGATGATTCGGGCCGAGGCGCTGCAGGTTGTAATCGAGATGCGGAAGGTAGACCAAGGTCAGGGTCGGATGATTCTTTTCCAGCACGTGCAGCGCCGATTTGCCGATCCAGCGCGTCGAAACGATGTCGGCGGCCGGTCCCCAGAAGCGGAATAGCGGGAACTGGCCAAGCTCATGCTGCAGTTCGTCGCGTAACGCGGCCGGATACGTATGGATGTCGGGCAGCTTGCGCCCGTCGGCCGGATACATCGGCCGTGGCGTGACCGCGATGTCCGCGGTCGAATACATGTTGTACCACCAGAACAGCTTGGCACACGTGAAGGATGCATCGCGCCGTTTGGCCGCATCCCAGATTTTTTCACCAGCCACCAGATGATTGGATT
>JANXPQ010000192.1 GCA_025357235.1 Betaproteobacteria bacterium | reverse complement strand
CTTGCCATAGCCCCGCCTTCCCCTCAATTGGTCTGGCGGGAGCTGCGCGAAGTCCTGCGCCTCATACTGGCAATGAGCAAACAGAAGCCTATAATCGCAAGCCCCTGCCGCGAGATCGAGGACTCTCGACCCTGCCTTGATACCGCCCGCCTGTTTCCGCACCCAGATGTCCCTCTCGGCCTGGTTGAAGCCAAACACGCGCCGCATCCACATGTTCCTCCCTCCTATCAGCGAATCACATCCGGCGTCCTGCGCATCGGTACCTCCACCGCTGTCTCACTTCTACCAAATCATCTACCCAGTATCTTCAGACTTGGAACAGTCTAACTACCTTGCTGGCGAAAGCGTAGGAACAAACAGACGCAAGAGGCTTGGCTTCTGTCCGTCTATGAGAGCCCGAAACTCTGTTGTGTTAGTACAAGGGTGAGACAGTTGGAGCTCGACAGCCTTGCGCTCCATTGAAGACTCCGAGTCTCATGCTGGCAGATAGCATTCGAGCAACTCTACCTACAGCGTGCGCAGATCATATCAGCTTCCGCTATGTATACCTAACACGGCTCTAAACCCAAACATCAACACAGCAGGCGTAGCTAAAAGCCAGTTCTTGGTCCGAGACAGCGGCTCCCGAGAAAGTGCGATTTTGATTAAAAATGCCATGTAGATCATCTCCATAAATCTCGCAGCGACGAGTGCTAGTTTCAGCGATGCTGCAGCGAGGGGCAACAACGCCAGAAGGATGAACACAATTCTGGATGGCCTGTCAAACTGGCCCCTGACGACGTACAACATGATTGGGCAAGCGAGCAACGCTTTGGGAATCCAGAAATCGTCAGTTTCAAGATAGTAAAAAAACCGATCGTCCATGGATAAATTCACGTTCACCGCCGCCCAAGTGACGCCGACCGCTAACAGAAACATTAAAAGGATCACTTTGAGTCTACTGTATCCACCGATCCATACCGCCGCTGGTATCGGAAACAGCACAGCAGATGTCAGGTGCGACGCGGCCATTGCCGCCAAGGAGATGAGTCGGTTTCCTCCAAGACTGAGACAAATGAAGAAAAGAAATGATATATTGAGCCGGATTTGATTGAGATCTAACGAGTAAAAGCCCCACAAAAAGATGATGAGCACGTGCACTCTGCTTTTAGAAAACTGAACTAGCAGAACATATTTAATTCCGAATACGACGACATAGAACCACTGAAGAATGACCGCCGACCCGATTCCGAGGTTCTTGTGTAGACCCCAAAATATGTAGTCCAGAACAAAGGAATTGTTGAGCAAGGATCTTACAATATCGATATTCCTCTCATCGACTTGGTCTAAATACGAAAGTTGAATAAAGTAATCGGGCGTGTATTCGCGACGTACAAAATATATTGCAAACACCAAAGCGTACAAGACAAGGAAGCAGGCGTCGTAGAAATATTTGAATTTCTTCATTATCATGTTGCAGGCCGGAGCCACCGCAGCAGCCTTCGGCCAAGGAGGAGTGCCCCGAGGCTGGCAACGACTTTCGATTGGAAGATACCCCGCAGGAGCGCGCCCATCATCCTGCGGGCGCTTGGCCCATCCCCAGCAAGCGTGTATCGGTAGATGCTGTTGGCAAAGATGGTTGTGACCTTCGCAGGCAATTCACTCGAGAGGCTCGGATAGCGCGCTAGGAACCAAAGAAGGAGAACGAGTTCTGCTTCGTGCTGTCTCTCTGCGTTCAGGCTGGCGTTTCGACCGCCCATGTGACGCTCAATGAGGGGCCCTCGCAGGAAGTTGACATCACCAGCTTCAAGCGCAAGCGCGAGCAGAGCAAACTCCTCGCCCGACGGGAACCCGACCAGCTCCGAGATCCGAAGCGCGGGTGCGCGCCTCATCGATAGGCAACTCCAGGTTGGCACCGGGTAACCTAGGAATATAGCGCGCACGCCCGCCGCTAAATGCGACTTGAGCAAGGGATCAGGTCCAGGCCGCATCGTTGAAATCTCCTCGCCACTCTCGTTTAGGGTCCGCGTAGGCCCGACGGTGGCGACGACTGATGTTTGAGAGAATTGTTCGGCCACTGCAGCCAGATATCCGGTGGGCCAAACGTCGTCATGATCTAGGAAGCAGAGCACATCACCCTGCGACGCGCTGACTAACCGTTGTCGCGAAACGAGAATACCGACATTCGTCTCGGCCTTAAGGATCTGGGTATTTGGGAATCGAGCCTTGATGACCGAGAGCCGCTTGAGTGTCTCGTCGGTTGAAGCATCGTCGTGTACGATGATCCGGTCTGGCGCGCGAGTTTGACCAATGACGCTGGTCAGGGTGCGCTCGATGAAGCGCTCACTGTTGTGACATGGGATGAGAACGTCAATCTTCACCTGCTCTCCTGCTTTTGGCGCCAAAGTACGAAGCTCAAATACGTCGCGCTTGCGAGCGCCGATGTATATCCGGCCACTACCATGCTTCCATGGCGCAACATCAGCGTATTACCGACGAGGTTCACGATGAGCGCACACAGAACGCCTACGATCAGGACGTGAAACCGACCCGAGAGTTCAGAAGGCTTGTGGGCAAGCTGTGCAATCTGCCACAGAAGCGCTGCCAAGGCGACGGTAACCACTAGCTCGAAGGAGCGGGGGATTGACACGCCGAGGGCGTACCGAGTGACCCGCTCGTGGGCCAACCCAAGCGCAACAAGCAGCGGTATGCCAACCGATAACTCCAAGAGCAGTGCTTTACGGAGAGCATTTTTGACCTTCGCAGGGTCACCGGCATTCCAAGCCTTCGTTACCATCGGATGGACACCCAGTAGCACGGGGAAGAGAAACAAACCGAAGGCACGATATGTAGTGTCATAGACGGCCGCATAGGAGCCGGCCTGGGCCACCCCCTGCCATCGTGCGAGGAGAAACCGATCGGCTGCGTTCATGGCGTAGGAGAGCAAGGAGAACGCCCCTATCGGAATCCCGTACCGAAGCATTAGACGTGTGACAGCCCGGTCAAGGCGGTGGCTGGGGGCTCGATTGGGACGCTGGACTACAAGCCGACGCCGAGAAGGCAAAACAAGAAGAGACGCCAATTCTCCCAACGCCAGCACCCAAACAACCACTCCGGCGCTGGGCGACTTGACCAGGATGACAGTCGCAACAACCGCCAAAAAGCCAATCGTCGCCTTGGCGCTTTCGATCCGGACTACGCTCTTCGGACGAAGCTCTGCCTGGCTTCTCGCGATGACAAGCGCTGCGACCGCCTCCACGGCGGCCAGTGCGACTGCGGCGGACCCAAGCACAAGAGGAACGCGCACTGCGAAGGTCGCTATGGCGGCCCCGAAGGTGGCGATCCCGATGCCGAACCATCGAGCGCGGCCCAGGAAGGCTGAATAGCTTGCAATTGCCCGCGGGCTTCCAAACCGGCTTTGAAACCGAATGACCCCTTGGGCGAGCCAAGCCGATCCGATGTTCGCCCAGAACAGCGCGAGCGAGGAGGTGAGCGCGAAGCGGCCGAACTCGTCCCGGCTCAAGGCTCGCGACAGAAGCGCGATCGTCATCAATGCGCACGCGGCAGGGGCGATCTTCCCTGAAGCGTACAGGATGACGTGCCCGGTCAGCGGATCCAGCAGCGTAGCGCTTATGCGCTTCTTCCATAGATGTGTCTCATCCGGCGAGCTTTGGACAAAGCTCTCATTGTGCGGGTCGACCACCACCGATCCGGAAGGCGTCCCTGCAGCAGGCAAACCTTTCACTCTTCTTCCGACGTCAGGTTCGGTAAGCACTCTACGCTTCATGGAGCGACTTTTCTTGCTTCGTGCGTCTCAACCCTTCGAGCCGACGGACCCAGGCCCAGACGGCGGCAAGGCCGAAGACCATCGCCACAGTCGCGCGCGGGGACGTGGTCGCCGCGACGATGGCGAACGCCGCTCCTGAAGCCATCCGAATCGGGAACCCCACAGCGAGGCCCATCGCCTGCGCGCCGGCCAGACCGTTCATGACTGTGGATG
>JANXPQ010000169.1 GCA_025357235.1 Betaproteobacteria bacterium | reverse complement strand
AGCTGTCCACACGATCGCGGGATTGGAACCCCATATCTGTAATCCGCCCGGATAGTCGCGCTGATCGATATTTTTTATTCGATTTGCAGAAGCTATCGTTGCCCGTCCGTTACAAATGACATCCTGAATTTTAGAAATAGGATTTCCTATGCCTCGTTCGGAATCGCGAAAGGTCTTACCGCATCCCGCGCAAAGGTGTGTCTGATGATTGTGAATACTGAACCAGTCTTTATCTAGGTGAGGATGTCCACACTTTGTGCAGGCAACGTGTTTTGTCTTGAATCCAAATACAGACGAAACCATGAAATAGACGGCGTCAAGCTCTGAAATAACAAAACCCTCTGACGGCGTGTCTGAACCTAAAAGAACCACGCGCCTAAACGT
The DNA here is from genome assembly GCA_025357235.1 of Betaproteobacteria bacterium. Lineage (GTDB taxonomy): Bacteria > Pseudomonadota > Gammaproteobacteria > Burkholderiales > JACQAP01 > JACQAP01. The sequence goes on along the minus strand of JANXPQ010000169.1, from coordinate 3,215 downwards.
ATCGTCGATTTCCTTTTCTCCATCCGGTACGTTGCGTGCATGGACATGGACTCCGGTTTTTACCGATAGCCGCGTTGTGTCAAATACAGGTGCGTATTCCGGACCATCGTGACCGTGGATTCCGGAGCATCGTGACCGGTGATTCCGGAGGAACGTGACCGCGGATTCCGGTTGAACGTGACCGGTGATTCCGGAGGAACGTGACCGTTGATTCCGGGCGAACGTGACCGATTCTTGACTACGTCCGGAATGCTCGGTCACGGTTGCGGAATGTGATTGTCGGGTCAGCGCTGGATTTCAATTGCGGCGGGCTATCGTGTCCGATTTTTTCGGAGACGAAGATGCCCGCCAAGAGGAAAGCCATGCGCCAGATCAAAGAGATTCTTCGCCTGAAGTTCGAGGCCGGTTTAAGCCACGAACGCATTGCCGCGGCCTGCGGGGTATCGAAGGGGGCGGTCACCAAGTATGTCCAGCGGGCCATCGAGGTGGGAGTCAGCTGGCCGCTGCCGGCGCACCTTGATGATGGCGCACTCGAGGCGCTGCTCTTTGCGCACACGCCAGCGCCGGCCCGCGGCTACGCGGCGCCCGACTTCGCCCATATTCACCAGGAACTCAAGCGCCGCGGCGTGACGCTGCAACTGCTCTGGGAGGAGTACGTTGCCGCCCATCCCCAGGGCGCTTACCGGTACAGCCAGTTCTGCTGGCACTACGGGCGCTTTCGCGAGCGCCTCAAGCGCTCCATGCGCCAGGTGCACCGCGCCGGCGACAAGCTGTTCATCGACTACAGCGGCGACACCGTGGCGATTATCGATGCGGCCAGCGGCGCCATCCGATTTGCCGAGATCTTTGTGGCCGCTCTGGGCGCCTCGAGCTACGTCTACGCCGAGGCGACCTGGACGCAGCAACTGCCCGACTGGATCGGCTCGCACATCCGCACCTTCGAGCACCTTCAAGGCGTCCCCGCTCTTTTGGTCCCGGACAACCTGAAGAGCGCCATCAAGCGCGCCTGCCGTTTCGAGCCCGAAGCGAATTCGACCTACGCGGATATGGCGCGCCACTACGGCACGGCAATCCTGCCTGCGCGTCCATTTCGTCCGCGCGATAAAGCCCCCGTGGAGGCGAGCGTGCTCCTGGCCCAGAGGTGGATTCTGGCGCGACTGCGCAACCGCGTGTTCTTCTCCCTCGCCGAACTCAACGCCGCCATCAGCGCCCTGCTCATCGATCTGAACCATCGCCCATTCAAGAAACTCGACGGTTGCCGGGCCAGTGCGCTTGCCTCGATCGACCGCCCGGCCATGATGGCGCTACCGCAAGCGCGCTACGAGTTCGCCGAATGGAAGAGTGCCACGGTGAACATTGATTACCACGTGGACATCGGCGGCCACTACTACAGCGTCCCCCACAACCTGGTACGCCAGAAGATCGAGGTGCGCTTCACCGCCACGAGCGTTGAGTGCTTCTTCAAGGGCAAGCGCGTCGCCGCCCATGCCCGATCCGACAGCCGCGGGCGCCACACCACGATTGCCGAGCACATGCCCGAGTCCCACCGCCGGCACCAGCAGTGGACCCCGGGGCGCTTGCTCAACTGGGCGCTCTCGATTGGCCCGGGCACGCGCAGCGTGGTGCAGTGGCAACTGGACAACCGCCCGCATCCCGAGCAGGGCTACCGCGCCTGTCTGGGGCTGCTCAATCTGGCCCGCCACTTTGGCGAGGCCCGCTTGGAGGCCGCCTGTTGCCGGGCGCTCGCCATCGGCTCCCCCACGCGCAAGCGCATCAAGTCGATCCTCGAGGCGAAGCTCGACCAGCACCCGGAGTTGTTCCCTGCCGCGACCCCGCCCGATGGCGCCGCGGCAGCCGTGAAGGTGTCCCACGTCAATGTGCGCGGGCCCGAGTACTTCCGTTCCACCCCCACCGACCCAGGAGAGTCTGAAGCATGCTTATCCAACCCACCCTCGATTCACTGAACCAGTTGAAGCTCCACGGCATGGCCGTGGCCCTGTCCGAGCAGCTCACCCAGAGTGCTGCCCAGAGCCTGCCCTTCGAAGATCGTCTGGGCCTGCTCGTCGAGCGCGAAGTGACTTACCGTGAGAACCGGCGGCTCACGCGGCTACTGCAGGTGGCGCAGCTCAAGGAGCGCGCCGCCCTGGAAGAGCTCGACTTCCGCGCCCGTCGAGGGCTCGATCGCGCGCAGCTCGCGAGCCTGGCTTCTTGTGACTGGATCCGCGGCGCACAGAATCTTCTGATTCACGGGGCCACCGGTTGCGGCAAGACGTTTCTCGCGTGCGCACTGGCCCATCAGGCCTGTCGCCGAGGGCTCTCCGCACTCTACCTGCGCGCGCCACGGCTCTTCGATGAACTTAGCCTGTGTCACGCCGACGGCAGTTTCCGCAAACGGCTCTCGGCCATCGCCAAGGTCGACGTCGTGGTCATCGACGACTTTGCGATCGCCCCCATCGGCCCAGGCAACCGCACCGATTTGCTCGAACTGCTCGATGATCGCGTCGGCGCCCGCTCCACCATCATCACCAGCCAGTTGCCCATCGAGCACTGGCACGAGTACATCGCCGACCCCACGCTCGCCGATGCGATCCTCGATCGCCTTGTGCACAGCGCCCACCAGATCCATCTCGAGGGTGAATCGATGCGCAAGCGCAAAGCGAGCAGCAAGAGCACGGCGAAATCCGTCGATCAGGCGACTGCATCATGAACACGGATTGCCCACCAAAAAAACTGCGGCCGAGGGGAAACAAATTGACTCAACGTGACCGACCAGTGTAAAAAACCCAAACAGCGCTGACCCGGCGTTCACGCCGGTCACGGCCCTCCGGAAACAGCGGTCACGTTCAAACGGAATTCGCGGTCACCTTCGGCCGGAATCACCGGTCATCTTCGCCGGAATACGCATACAGGAGCAACTGCTCCCCAGACAGCGATACCGCCGGGGTGCTCGGACATGTCGATCGAGCATGACTCTCTTGAGAGAATAGGGAGTAGATGTGCATGTCGGCAGTTCTTTGCACGTCGCCCATACTTTGCTGTTGCATCGGCCTTGTGCTCAAGACACCAATACTTTTTTCCGCCGTCGCGACGCTTTCCCACAAGCACAATTTGGCACTTAGTTGGTGATTTCATGAGCGCAAGTCTCTCGCTCTATCGGCCAGCTTTTACAGTAAAGAGCCAGTCTCGAATCGCAAGCGCTTGGCGCTCCTCTAACT
>JANXPQ010000075.1 GCA_025357235.1 Betaproteobacteria bacterium | reverse complement strand
ACTCGGACGAGATCCTGTTCCGCGCCCGGCTCTCGCCCGTGAAGCTGACGTCCCGGCTGACGGAAGAGGAGACGAAGCGCCTCTTCGAGGCTTGCCGCGCGTCCCTGACGGAGTGGGTGGAGCGGCTGCGGAAGGACGTCGGGGACGGCTTTCCGGACAAGGTGACGGCGTTTCGCGAGGAGATGGCGGTTCACGGCCGCTACGGCAAGCCCTGTCCGGTGTGCGGCTCGCCGGTGCAGCGCATCGTCTATGGCGCCCACGAAACAAACTACTGCGCGCGCTGCCAGACCGGCGGCAAGGTGCTCGCGGACCGCGCGCTGTCGCGCCTGCTCAAGAAAAGCTGGCCGCGCTCGATCGACGACCTCGAGTAGCGCCGCCAATCAAAAAAACGCCGAGGCAAGCCGCCCGTGAAACGGGCCTCGGCCGCTCGGGAGAGAACCACTCGATGCACCTGTGAAACAACCCTGTCAGAAGCCGCCCGAGGCCGTAAGAGCCTAACCCAAAGGGATATCCGGGAGCGACGCGGAGCGTGTCCCCGCCAGCGGCCGGTTGTCGGCGGCATGATAGGTAAACACGGCCGCGAATTTCGTCAAGGCCGTACGATTCTGTCCAGCGGCATGCAGTACGCGGCAATGAAAGAACAGCACGTCGCCTTCGTCGAGTTCGGCGGCGATTTTCGTCTGGAGGATTTTGCGGTTCTGTGCAAGGTCGGCACGGAAGAACAGATCCTCGTCGTACTGGTCGCGGTTGAACTCCATTCTGTGCGTTCGAGGCACCAGCCAGAGGCAGCCATTCTCCTCGTGCTCGGGTCCGAGTGCGAGCCACACCGAAACCAGTTCGGGCTTTTCGAACGACCAATAGCGGATGTCCTGGTGCCAGCCGGTGGCGCTGCTGAATGCGGGGTTCTTGGTCATGACGCAATTGTGGTGCGCCTGCGACAACTCCAATCGCGGTCCAAGCAACTGGTGCAGCCGGACTGCAAGTTGCACCGATGTGGCCCAGTCGCGATACGCCCCGTCCCGGGCGCACGCCTGCAGCAGGCGCCGCACCGTTCGCCCGCCCGGCGCGTCCAGGGACGCAGGCGCACCCGGATATCTGACCTGGGCCTCGTATTCCAGCGGCTGCGCCTCGGCGGCGAGGTCGCGCCGTGCCAGCGCCTTCATGCTTTCGCACATCGCGTTCGGGACAAGGCCGCGCGCGATGACGAAGCCGTCACCGGCGAACTGATCGAGCTCTGCGGATGAAAAACCGTTCAAGGGATGGACTGCGGAAACAGAAGCGAAGCGCGAATTTTACCGGGTAACCGGCACGAGGTTTCAGAACATCGGCGCAGCCGATCTCCTCGCCACCAATCACCAATCGCCAATCGCCAATTACCACTTATGGCCGCAGGCCGGTTATGGTCGAAGACCGGTATCCCGTGGAATCCCCTTGGGGGCACCGCTATCGCATCAGCGATAGCCGGCGTTGAATTGCTCCAGCGCGGCGCTTCCAGGACACAGTTCGCCCTCGCCGAGACGGTTGAACGGCGACTCCACGGTGCCCAGGTGCGCGTGCAGGTCTTCCGGATCGGGTTCGACATGCAATACACCCGTGACGATTTCTCCCGCCGCCTTGCGTTCCTGCAGGTAATGCATTGCGGCGATGCGATCGTGCACGTCGTATTCGGCCGCGAGCTTGCGCAGTTTCAGCACCGAGCCGTCGTGCTGCGTGACTTCTTCCACTTCGCCCGGCGCATAGTCCGCGGTGATGGTCTCGCGCGGCAGCATCACATCGAGCTGATTGACGGCTTCGTTGTGTTCGCGCACGTAGTCGAAGCTCTTGGTCGAGCCGGCGTGGTTGTTGAAAGCCACGCACGGCGAAATGCAGTCGATGAACGCGGCCCCGCGATGCACGATGGCGCCCTTGATCAACGGCACCAGTTGCGCCTTGTCCCCGGAAAAACTGCGCGCGACGTAGGTTGCACCCAACTCCATTGCCAACAGGACCATGTCGATGGCCGCATCGGTATTGGTTGCGCCCTTCTTGCTCTTCGAGCCGCGGTCCGACGTCGCCGAGAACTGGCCTTTCGTCAGCCCGTACACGCCGTTGTTCTCGACGACGTAGACCATGTTCACGCCGCGGCGGACGCTGTGCGCAAACTGGCCCAGTCCGATC
>JANXPQ010000157.1 GCA_025357235.1 Betaproteobacteria bacterium | reverse complement strand
CTTCCAGATCGAACCCGGGCGCTGGAAAGCCGGCCAATGAATCCAGTGCGCGGCCCTGCAACAGTTCGGTCAGGGCGCGCTCCAGGGCGATCTCGAAGCGCGGGTGGGCGCCAAAACTGGCGAAGCAACCCTGGTCTTCGGGGTGCAGCAGGGTCACGTTCATTACCGGGTACTGGCCACCGAGAGAGGCGTCTTTGACCAGAATGCCAAAGCCCGCTGCACGCAAGGCGGCAACGCCGGCCGCAATGCGTGGGTAGCGCGCGATCACCGCCTCAGGCACGTCAGGCAGACAAATGCCTTCGCTGATGATGCGGGCCTTGATGTGCCGCTCGAATATCTCCGACAAGGCCTGCGTGCGCGCTTCGGCCTGGGTGTTGCCCGCCGACATGCCGTTGCTCACATACAGGTTGCCGATGATATTGACCGGAATATAGGTGACGGCACCATCGCGCTGGCGCACGTAGGGAATGGCGCAAATGCCCCGCTCGACATTGCCGGAGTTGAACTCGATCAGGTTGCCCGCGTCGATGTTGCCTGCGGGGTTGTAGAACTTGTTCAGCTCAGGGTTCAACAAATCCGCGGGCCAGCTGCCGTCTTTCCCGGGTGCAAACCACCGCTCCTGCGGGTAATGCACATAAGGCAGGCCAGCCACCCTGGGCCCCAGGTAATAGTGCGTCCAGAAATAGTTGGTGGAAAGGCGCTCGAAAAATTCTCCCAGCGCACTGGCCAGGCACGCCAGCCGCGTGCCGCCCTTGCCGTTGGAAAACAGGAGCGGGCAATCGCGGTCACGAATATGGACCGACCAGATGCCCTCCACCGGGTTCAGCCAGGATCGCTCCTCGATATGAAACCCGCGTGCCTGCAGCCTGGCCTGCATGGTATTGATGGTGGATTCAAGCGAGGCGTCTTTGCCTGGAATAAAGTTTTCAGTTTGCATGAGTGCCAGCATAACTCACAAAGCCACTGGCGCAGCGCGATGCCCTCCACGATCTGGTGGCAAGGGGGTTTGGCAGCGGCCACATACTGGCGGAGAAAACCGGGCTTTGGGATATTGCATTGTTTACGCAACATGCCGAGCCCGACCGATATCCCTTCTCTTGCGTCGTCGTGGCGCGCTTACAAATTGACGCGGCTGAGCTTGGTGCCCTCGAGATCCAGCACGTAGTCTGCTCCGAACGCCATCGACGGCGTATATGCGCCCGGCGCAAGGCGGCCATCCATGACTTTCTGAGTGGCCTTGACGCCCGATTCGGCGGTCAGCGTGTAGCCTTCGCGCGTGCGCAGGCGCATCGCGACCTTGTGTCCGGAGTCATCCCAGGCTTCGCCGTAGATATACATCTCGTCGCGTGCGCGTTGCTCGTCGGTCGGGCCTTTGACGCGTCTTGCAATCTGCGCCTTCATGAATGCCTGCACCGGAGCGAGCCCCAGGAGCCAGCGCATGAAGGCGGGCATTTTCATTTTCTCGATCTGCTTATCCGGCACGCCCACGAGGACTTCGATGTTGGGAATCCCCGTCGAAAAGTACGCGGTGGCGACGTCGCCCCAGGGAATGCTGACTGCGGTGGCCGAGAGATCCTCGGTGAACGGGATGGTTTCCACCTTGTAAGCGGCGGGGACCTTCACGATCCTGCCGTCCTTGCGGATCCTGCCGCCCTCGGGCAGGCCTTCGACCATGGTCTTGGCGGTGCCGGGGCTGAGTTTGCCGTAACGCGACTTGAACGCGAGTTTGAGATGGGTCGCCGACGGCAGCTCGCGTTTCAGCATGGCCGCCAGGCAATCAGTTGGAACCACGTCGAAGCCGACGCCGGGAATGACAACGATATCGGCGTCCCTGATTTCCTGATTGCGCGAGTGGATAGCCTCGAACACCGCGATTTCGCCGGTGATGTCGAGATAGTGTGTCCCGGCGCGCAGGCATCCGGCAAGCATCGGCCCGCTGGTTGCCGAGAACGGGCCCGCGCAGTGCAGGACCGCTGCGACGCCTTCAAGGTTCGCGGCGACCTTCGCCGGATCGGCGAGATCGAAGATGCGCGATTCGTAGCCCAGTTCACCGGCAAGCGCCAGGACAGGCTCGGCCTGGCGGCCGGCAAGGATCGGATCGAGATCCTTTGCAAGGCGCGCGGCGAGTCTGCCAGTGTAGCCGTTCGCGCCGTAGATCATCCACCTCTTGCGCATTCATTCCCTTCCGGCTTGTTGCGCCGTCGCACCGCGCGATGTTGTGGCACCAGGAGTTGGGTCCGTTGGGTTCGCCTGACCCCAGTGACCCATGCGGCTTCAGTTCTGCGCCGGGAGATTCGTCGCCTGGCGCGCGACCAGCACCCAGGCGTTTCCCCGCTTAACCCACACATTCAGGTAGCGCAGATGAAGATTCCTGTTCTCTCCTTTGATCGTAGCGTCGACATGCACGATGCCGCTCACGAGCGCCGTATCGCCGTAGACGCGGATATCCTTGCCTTCACCCGTCATTTTATTGACCTTCAGTTCGCCTGACGCATACATCGGCAGGTATTCCGATCTGGTCAATGAGTCCCCGCGTGCACGGTTGTAGAAGAAGTCGTCCGCGTAGATCGCGTAGAGCGTTGGCATGTCGGCATTCAGAATGGCTTGACCGCGCCGCTGCTCCAACCGCTCGATATCGTCCGCGGTGTCCGCGGTTGCGGCTGCCGGCACGAATGCGACGAATACGGCAAAAAAGAATCCACTCAAGGCTGACTTGCTCATGGTCAATCCTCCCAATGATGGTTTTCTTTGGACCTTCCCGGACGCCACGCCAACGTTGAAGCATCGCGCCGAATTCGGCGTCCGCATTATCGTAGTCCCAAAACGGCACTGCGAGCAGTCAATTCCAATTGACGTGCGAGTCAAAGGGCCAGTCGTCAAAGCGTCAAACAAATGTCAAGGAAGCAGGCCGTGGCGCGGCGGTCTCTCGCATCAATCGTTTGATTGCGCGGGAAGAGAGGGCAAAAGGCAAGACCTGATAATCATCTAGCCGCCTCCTGCGAAGGGGCGTAGCGTCGTGATGGCAAATGTAGTCATGACGAACGAGCCAACGAGGAGGCAGCGATGAAACTATACGGCGGAATTGACCTGCATTCCAACAACAGCGCGCTGGTGTTGATCGACGAAGAGGATCGCGTGATCTACGAGAAGCGGCTGAAGAACGATCTGACACTGATCCTTCGCGAACTGGCGCCGTTTTGCAGGAAGCTCACGGGGCTGGTGGTGGAATCGACGTACAACTGGTACTGGCTGGTCGACGGGCTGATGGAAGCCGGATTTGGCGTGCACCTGGCCAACACGGCGGCGATCAAACAGTACGAGGGCTTGAAACACACCGACGACCGGCACGATGCGCGCTGGCTCGCGCACCTGCTGCGGCTCAACCTCCTGCCCGAAGGCTACATCTATCCGAAACAGGCGCGCGCGGTGCGCGATCTATTGCGCCGGCGCCATCGGCTGGTGCAGCAAAGGGTGGGCAATGTGCTCTCGATCCAGAACCAGTTCGCCCGTCTGGGCATGAGCGGGTTTTCGGCCGAGCGGCTCAAGCGCTTGCACGACGACGATCTCGATGGGCTCATTGCCGATGTCAACGTGCGCTCGGCCATCGTGGCCAACCTGGCGCTGGTGCGGTGCTTGAACCTGCAGATCGAACGCCTGGAGCGCGAGGTGCTCGCACAGGTCAAACTCGCCGCCCAGTTTGCCCCGCTTCTGAGCATCACTGGCATCGGCAAGATCCTGGCGCTGACCATCATGCTCGAAACCGGCGAGATCGGCCGCTTTGCCAAAGTCGGCCAGTTCGCTTCCTACGCGCGTTGCGTGGACGCACAGCGCTTCTCCAACGAGAAGAAGAAGGGCTCCAACAATGCCAAGTGCGGCAACCCGTATCTGGCCTGGGCGTTCGTCGAGGCAGCCAATTTCGCCATTCGCTACTCGCCCCGGATCAAGCGCTTCTTCGAGCGCAAGTGCGCCCGCACCAACAAGATCGTGGCCTTCAAGGCCTGCGCGCACAAACTCGCGCGGGCGGCCTTTCATGTGATGCGTGATCGCGTGGTCTTTGACGAGACGCGCGCCTTCGCCTAACCGGATCAACGAGTTCGATGCTCGCGCCCGAAGTCAGCCAGACAACGGGGTTGGATCAACCATCCAGGCCTGATTGGAGGCTTCGGGCGGTGAACGCCACACGCTTTGAATGCAAGACGCCTCGATGCGCAGCCAGATGGGGTTGGACGAACAAGGTGCCCTGCACTTTGCTCGAAGCCATGTGTTCTGTCATCCCAACTTATGGAGCGCGGTCGGGAACCGAAGGTTTTCTGGGGCGCAAGATTCCGCCAGGGGCGCAATCTGTTCTGCAGACTGAACGCCTTGAACCTGATGGGTGACTGGTGCGGCTTGTCAAACGAGCCCGACATCGACTGAAACGAAAACCAGGGCGCGTAGGCATCAAGCGCTGTGTATGAAAGATGAGGATTAAACCGGCGCGCTCGCTCGCGCCCTGCGATGCTGTTGCCTCTTTACCGCAGGCGGCTAATGGGTGACCCTCAGGTTTGCTTTCGCCAATTGGATTCAGCGTAAAGACCAGCGCCGCCTTCGACCAGCAGCTTCACGATTTCGAATTGCCCCGTTTCCGCAGCAACCATGAATACCGTTATTCCCCGGGTTCGGGCGTAGTTGCCCTCGATTCC
>JANXPQ010000152.1 GCA_025357235.1 Betaproteobacteria bacterium | reverse complement strand
CTCGGCCTCCTCAAGTTCCTCCCTGGCGCGAGCCGTGGCAAGGTCTTCCGCCAGTTTGTGGCCCCACGGGTCGATTCCATCCCGAAGCAGCTTCTTGGCCTCATCGCGCTTCCCACGGGCCTCTGTTAAACTGATGCCCGCTTTGCCAGTACCGTAGTGCCCGATTGCCCACCGGCGACGCTTGCCGTTGAGTTGATATCGAAGCCAGAAAACCACGGTACCGGAAGTTTCTACCCGCACGTAGAGGTCGCCCCCGTCGGCCAGGTCAAAGGCGCGCAGGGGATCCGGCTTAAGCGCGCGCAGGTTGCGGTCGGTAAGGCGATTTTGGATGTGAGGCATTCAGGTACCACTCCAAAGTAAGCCGGCTTCAGGGGCCATTTCAGGGGCCATTTGAGATGAGATTATACGATGCCTTATGAAATGCTGTGAACTAGTAAATATCGCAGTAACAATGAGTTAGCAACGTCGGGGCGTAGCGCAGCCTGGTAGCGTACCTGCATGGGGTGCAGGTGGTCGGAGGTTCAAATCCTCTCGCCCCGACCAACAATTCCGCGTAATAACCACTGGCCGGCAGACTTTCGAGAAGAATGAACGGACGGGAAGTGAACGTTTCCAGTTCTGTCGTTCTCCGGGACGAGGTCCGGGCCAGCCGATGCGTATTCTCCTGAGCAACGACGACGGGTATTTCGCCCCCGGCCTCGCCGCGCTCGCGGAGGCCTTGTCGAAATTCGCGCAAATCGTCGTGGTCGCCCCCGAGCGCGATCGCAGCGGCGCCAGCAACTCCCTTACACTCGATCGCCCCCTGTTTGTCCGGCGATCCCACAACGGATTTCAGTATGTCAACGGCACGCCGACGGACTGCGTGCATCTTGCCGTGACGGGACTGCTCGACGAATTGCCGGATATGGTCATATCGGGCATCAATCATGGCGCCAACATGGGGGATGACACCATTTATTCCGGCACGGTGGCTGCGGCAACCGAGGGCTTTTTGCTGGGGATCCCCTCGATCGCCGTTTCCCTTGCCAGTAAATCGGCAGGCAACTACGCGACGGCTGCCCGGGTTGCATGCGAATTGTTCGAACGATTCCGCGATCGGCCTGTTGCGTCTCCGTTGCTGCTGAATGTGAACGTGCCCGACGTGCCGTACGATCAACTCGAGGGCACTGAAGTCACGCGCCTAGGCCGCCGTCATAAAGCCGAGGCGGTGGTCAAGTCCACGAATCCACGCGGTGAGACCGTTTACTGGGTTGGTGCCGCAGGCGATGCGCAGGACGCAGGGGCAGGCACCGACTTTCATGCGATCGCGCATCGGAAGGTGTCCATCACGCCGCTGCAGATCGACCTGACCCAGTACGCTACGCTCGATCAGGTACGCAGCTGGCTGCTCGAACCTGCGCTGACGTGATGCGCTATCCAATGCAATTATTCGACGTTCTCCGGTCAGATGAATAACCGGATCGCAGGCATTGGCATGACCTCGCAGCGCACGCGAATGCGTATGATCGAGCGCCTGCGCGACCAGGGAGTAAGGGACGAGGTAGTGCTGAATGCAATGGCGGAAGTGCCGCGCCACATATTTGTCGATGAGGCCCTCGCAAGTCGCGCTTATGACGATGTGGCGTTGCCGATCGGATTCGGTCAGACCATTTCCAATCCCTTTACGGTGGCGCGCATGGTGGAGCTTGCGCGCGGCGGCCGCACGCTTTACAAGGTGCTGGAAATCGGGACTGGTTGTGGATACCAGGCAGCCGTTTTGTCGCGGGTCGCGCGCGAGGTCTATTCGCTCGAACGGCTGGCCGGACTGTTATCGAAAGCCAGAGTAAGGCTGCGTGAGCTCGGGTTGCGCAACATCAAGCTCAAGCACGGTGACGGGCATGCGGGTCTGAAGGAGCACGGTCCGTTCGACGCAATCGTCTTGGCCGCGGCAGCGACTCATCTGCCGGAGATGCTGGCGGAACAGCTTGGCGAAGGAGGGCGGCTGGTCTTGCCGCTGGGTACTCGTGAACAGCGGCTCGTCCTGGTTGAACGCAATGCGGACGGCTTCACCCAATCTGTGCTCGATGCAGTCAAATTCGTGCCGATGATTGCAGGAGTATCTGCATGACTCCCGGATCCTGGCGCGGTTTATGGATTGGAATTCCGGCAATCGCGATGATTGCGCTGCTCGCCGCCTGCGGCTCGACCCCGACTACCGCACCCGTGATCGAACGTTCCCCCAACGCAGCGAAAACGGCACCTGCAGTCCCGGCCGAGACGGCGGCTGCATCCAAGCCGCAGCCTTCAGCACCGCCAGCCGCTGCCCCGGTAAATCCACCAGCGCCCGCAGTCGCGGCGGCGAAATCGGAAAAACTACCTCCGCCGGTGACGGAAAAGCCATCCGTTCCGGTTGATGAGCCGACGACCAAACCATATCGCGAAGGCGACTGGCGACCGGAGTATCACGTCGTGAAGAAGGGCGACACGCTCTACAGCATAGCGCTCGATTACGGTCACGATTATCGCGAGTTGGCTGCATGGAACAATCTGGAAGATCCCGGATTGATCAGGATCGATCAGCGACTACGGCTGTTCCCGCCGGACAGCATCGGTGAGACGACGACCGCTCAGCCGACACCGCTTGCGGCTCCGGCGGCCACGCCGGTCTTCTCCGAACCCAAAGCGCGCAAACTGCCTTATTCGGAACAGGCTCTTGCGCAAGTGAAAATGCCTGCGCCGAACCCCGTGGCAGCCCCTGTTCCATCGTCTCCGGTTGCGGTCCAGCCGTCAGCCAAATTGCCGCCTGCGCGTGCAATACCATCGCCCGTAGTGCCGCAGAAGGAGACGCCCGCTGGCGACAGCAAAATGACCTGGGAATGGCCGGCGCAGGGCAGGTTGTTGTATGGATTCGGGCAGGGCTCGAATCAGAAGGGAGTCGGCATCGAAGGACGCAGCGGCCAGGCCGTGCTGGCAGCAGCACCCGGCAAAGTGGTATATAGCGGCAATGGGTTGCGCGGCTACGGAAAACTTATCATCATCAAACACAACGCGTCTTATCTTAGCGTGTACGCGCACAACAGCCAGATCCTCGTGAAGGAAGGGCAGACCGTGGCGAAGGGCCAGAAGATTGCCGAAATTGGCGACACCGACAGCGATCGCATCGCGTTGCATTTCGAAATCCGCCGCCTTGGCAAACCGATCGATCCGCTTCAGTACCTTCCTGAGCGGGCTTCGTGAACGAAGACGCACCTTCCTCTCAGGAAGAGGAGGTCGAAGAACTCGCCTCTGCAGACGATGCGGCCGCGGAGGACTATTTCGGCCCTGATATCCTGAGCGATGTCACCCAGCTCTACTTCAATGACATCGGGCAGAACGAACTGTTGTCAGTGGAGGAGGAGGTGAGACAGGCGCGACGGGTCCGGCAAGGGGATTTCGCCGCGCGGCAAACGATGATCGAACATAACCTGCGGCTGGTGGTGAATATCGCCAAGCATTACAATGGTCGCGGCTTGCCGCTTCTTGACCTGATCGAGGAAGGCAATCTGGGGCTGATCCACGCATTGGAGAAATTCGATCCCGAACGCGGGTTCCGTTTTTCGACTTATGCAACCTGGTGGATCCGCCAGAGCATCGAGCGCGCCATCATGTGCCAGTCCCGCACTATTCGCCTGCCGGTACACGTGATCAGGGAACTGAACATGGTGCTGCGTGCGATGCGCCATCTGGAGACGCATTCCGAGCGCGATCCCTCGGCAGACGATGTTTCCCATCTGGTCGACTTGCCGGTCGATCGGGTGCGTCGACTGCTGTCGTTGAATGAACGAATGACTTCGCTGGATGCGCCGCTGGATATCGACCCGATGTTGTCTGTAGGCGACTCCATTGCCGACGAAAACACCGTGCCTCCGGACATCAGGCTGGAGAATATCGAGATTGAGCACCATGTGCACGAATGGCTGGATCAGCTTAACGAGCGCCAGCGCAACGTGATTGAGCGCCGTTACGGATTGAACGGCCTGGAAATCCATACGCTGGAGCAACTGGCGCAAAGCCTGGACCTTACCCGCGAGCGGGTCCGCCAGATCCAGATCGAAGCGCTCGCACATCTTCGCAAAATTCTGCGACGCAGCGGCATCTCCCGCGAGACCCTGCTATGACAGAGTCACGAGAGCTTTGGCTCTCAACCCAGCGAGCGTACGGCGTCGCGCAGTGCCTGCAGCTTGCCGCGATTGTCGCCCCTTCCATATCGCAACGAAACGTACAGCGCGCCGATCTCCTGTGCGGTTTGCCTGATCTCGGGGAATTGCATCGACACCCTGGCGGCAAAATCCCGCGGTCCCTCGCTGGACTTGCGCGTGGCGCCGCGTCTGGCCATCGCGTTGCAAAAGGTCAGATAAGCGCGTTGAACGGGATCGGGACGCTGCGTGTTGATTCTGAACAGCAGCGCCAACGACAATGCCAGGATGATGCCGCCACTGACAGCGGCGAGAATAATCACCATGTTCTGCCACGTGACGTCGGCCAGACCGAATTGAGCCAGAAAGCGCATCTGGCGATCGGGGTTGTAGCCCAGCTCCCATTGATTCCAGGAGTTTGCCACGGCATCCCAGGCATATCGGGCCTGTTTCAGCCAATCGAAGCTGTCGCGCGCCAGCAGCGGGCGACCGATTTCCGGCACTGCTGCCGCCAATCCCCGCTCTATACGTAAGGGGGAAACGGCTGCAGTCGGATCCACCCTGACCCAGCCTTCGCTGGCCAGCCAGACCTCCGACCACGCGTGCGCATCCGACTGGCGCACGACAAAATAACCATCAACAGGATTCATTTCGCCGCCAAGGTATCCAGTCACCACGCGTGCGGGGATTCCCGCCGCGCGCATGAGGAAAGTGAAGGCCGACGCGTAGTGTTCGCAGAACCCGCTGCGGGTGACGAACAGGAACTGGTCTACGGGGTCCCCATCCAGTTTTGGCGGTTCGAGGGTATAGGTAAAAGGTTGTTCGCGAAACAAGTCGAGCGCGCGGGCCACGATATCGCGATCGCTGCCGCCCTGAGCCCGCCATTCTGCGACCATGGCGCGCGCACGAGGGGATGCTTCCGGCGGCAGGCGACGGGCGAGGCGCAGGGTCCCGGGCGATTCGACGACACCGATGCGATACTGCGGCGAAGACTGCATGTCGTAGCGCAGCCGCTCACGCACGATGCGCCGCGACAACAACTGATAATCGGTGGTGAGGTAGGCACCCTGCGGGACGACCTGCGGCA
>JANXPQ010000139.1 GCA_025357235.1 Betaproteobacteria bacterium | reverse complement strand
GCTTCTCGAATGAGCGCTGCACCGACTCGAAGGCGATGCGTGAGCGATCTTCGGCGCTGAGGATATAGCGTGTTTCCTTTTCGCGGGTCATGGCTTACCTTTTGGTCAGCAAAAATTCCAGCTCGTGCGCAAAGTTTACGTCGAACCGGTCGTCGGCAAATTTCAACAGCGCCGCCGCGATCGCCTGTTGTTCGGCCATCACCGGCAGGCTCAACGAGGGCAGGAAATGGATCGGGTAGCGCGCCTTGCCCACGCGCCTGAACACGCCCTTCTTGCCCGCGTTCTGCCCGCCCTTGATGGTCTGGATGAAGGCCCCGGGAATGAGCTTGCGCGCCCCGCCCACCTTGACCTTCACCGTGACGCCGAGCTTGGTCTGTTTGGCGTCGAATTCGAACAGGTTGATCGGCTTGCCTTGGAACGTGAGCACCGCGACCGGCACCTTGCCGGGCCGCGCGCGCGTGACACTGGATGCCTGGCGGATGCCGCGCAGGGTAACGTTGTACTCCTTGCGGATCTCGCGGCCGGCCTCGGTGCGCAGTTCGTCGATGGTGCGGTTCAACGCGCGCACCTGCGCCTTGTCGCTCAGGTTGCCCTGCAGCACGCGCAACTCGGCCAGCGTTTGCTTGACGTTGGAGCGCACGTCGAACTTCATCAGCGGCTCGGCCATGCCTACCCTTTCTTCGCCGACGCCGCGAGGCGCGCATGGTCGAGGCGCAGGACGGCATCGATCTCCGGGGCCTTCAGCCGGCACCCGCGCATCGCGCACCATGCATACAGGTCAACCCAGCCGATCGGCGCCGGGCCGAAACCGGTCGACCCACGGTGCGCATCGAGTTCGGCGAACACGTTCCACACATGGCGCAAGGCCTCGGGGAACGGCGGCCCAGTCAGTTCAGCGATCGCCTCGGGGCTGCGATCGGCCACGGCCGCCAGGTGCGCGCGCCGCGTCGATCCGCCCTCCACCGGCTGATCGAGTTCGAACTGGTGGCGCGCCCAGGCGACCAGCTCGTCGACTAGCCCTGCAGAAAATTTGCCCGATCGCTCCCGAAGCGATCCACCTGCTCCATGGCCCAGGGAAAGCGCTGGTAGAACCTCGCCGCTGCCGCGGCGCTGAATTCCAGCGCTTTGCCCTCGAGCGCGATGCCCCGCCAGCCTTTGGTCGCCGCCGCCACCAGCTCGAGACGGTCGGCCTCGATTTCTTCGGGCGTGCGCGGCTGGTTGCTGCGGCTGGCGAGTTTCTTCGCATAGCGGCGCTGCTGCTCGAACAGCGCCGCGCGCACCGCGTCGGAATCCACCCCGAGCACGGTGATGAAGGCATCCAGCGGCGCGCCGGTCTTCGGGTGCAGTAGCTGCAATTCGACGCCCTCGTCGGAGGCTGCCTTCGTATCCAGTTTTTCGAAATCCATCGGGTTCCTTTTTGGGTTATGCCTGGCTGTCCTGGATCACCAGGGTGCTTTGTTCCGAACTCGTGCCCGCGCCGCCGGCGGCGTTATAGAGTGCGGTGAAGGGCAATGTCTGGATCAGCGCCTTTACGCCATCGTCCTTCGATGCATCGCCGAACTTGATGCGCGGCATGCTAAAGGCGAGGAAGTCGGCGGCCGCGCCGCCGTTGGCCGACAGCGCCACGGCCAGCGACACCTCGGTCTCGTTTAGGAAGTAGTCGCGGATGGTCGCGTCCTGGAACAACGCGGTGACGTTGCCATCGACGAGGATGCGGCCTTCGGTGATGTCGGCGTAGCGGTTGCTGCCCACCACCGGGTCCACGGTCATGCTGCCCTTGATGGAGAAATCCAGCCCGGTGAGCAGCGCGATCGCGCCGCCCTGGGCGATGAGCAGGCCGTTGACCGAAGCCAAAATGCCGAAGGTGGTTTCCGCCGTGGGGGTGATGTAATACTGCGCCGCTGCGGTGGTGACATCCTTGCCCATGATGTCCATGTCAATGGTGGACATGCCGGTGGGCGGCAGTTTGATGTCCATCTGATTGATTTTGCAGCCGACATAGAGCTCCGAGAGCGCCACGTCGGAATACCAGTGCTCGAAGGCGAAGCTGTCGTCGGTCTGCGCCGTGGGCGGGGCAAAGGTTTTTTTGCCGATCACCGTGACGGTCGAGGTGATGATCGGGCCTTCGGCCACCAACGCCACGCCGTTCAATGGCATCACGGTCAACACGGTGGCGGTGAGGCTCAGCACGAGCAGGTTTTTGTTGAGGTTGGCCGCATTGAACACGCCTACCGACAGGCGCACCACGTCGCCGGCCTTGATGCCGTCGCTCAAAAACGAGCCGGCGGCGCGCGTGACGGTGTAGGTCGGGCCCGCACCGGCGATGGTGATCGAGGCGTTGGTGATGGCGGTGACGGCGGCAAAAGCCCTGCGCAGCGCGGCGGCGAAGAAGTCTTTCCAGGTGCCAGCGGAGAGCTCGCCGGAGATTTTGCCCATGACCTTGCCCACCCCGTGGCGGTAGTCCGCGCGCTGGTAGTGGCTGGCGATTTCGGATGATTCGTAGGTATCTTTCTGCAGGGACAACGTGCTGCCGCCGCCGGCGCGGCGTAGGAGCTGCGCGCTGCCGGTGCCGGGTGCTACGCCCCAGGTGACTTCTTTTTTGTAGCGCAGTTGTTTGGCAACGCCGGTTGCGACAGTCATGGCTTAACTCCTAGCGAGGAAAACGAGAGAAACGGTTAAAGAGCGACGTCGGGCGCGGCGAGGGCCGCCATGTAGAGCGCTTCGAATTCGACATTCATTTCGGCGGCGACTTTTTCGCCAATGCCGGAGAACTGCGGATCGCCGATCTGCACGATGTGCACGTACTTGGTCAGGCCGCCGAGCCCCTGGTTGGCGGCGACGGCCACTTCGAGCTCCTTGAGGATCTGGTCCAGGTCATCGGCATAGCCGGTGTTCTTGCGCACCAGAATCTTGACCTTGATGCGCATCGGCCGCTCGAAAATGCGGCTCACGCCCAGCGAAGCCACCGTCGGCGTCTCACCGCCCGCATTGACGTGCAGCGCCGGCAACTCGGTGGCGAACAGGTTGTAATCGTCGGGGCGCGAGTCGAACACGTTCGCACCAGTGGTGGCCAGGCCGCTCACCGTGCTGATGAACGCGGCGCGGATCTGCTTGCGGAGGTGGAAGGCCATCTATTGCTGTTCGAGCTGCAGCACGGTGATCGCCCCATCGTCATGCGGCTGCGATTCGGAGATGCGATAGATCGTGGCGCCGATGGTCAGCGTATCGGTGTTGGAGATGCCCGCAAAATCCGATGTGATCGCCAGCGCCGTGGGAGTGACCGCGTCCATGCCCAGTTGCGCGGCAAAGGCCGCGTCGAAGATGATGTTCTTCGCCACGCCGCCCCCCACGCCGCCGGCCTTATAGGTGGCCACGGTGGCGAAGTCGGCGGACTTGAAGAACACGGTAAGGTCTTCGGTGAACATTCGATGGGGCCCTGACTGCCGTGACTACGTGACTGTCGTGACTATCGTTACGTCATACAATCGGAGGCGGATCTTTTGCTTTGTCATCCGAAGGCAGCTGCGGTGCACTTTTTACAAACCCGGCCAGAGGCTCCGGATCGAACTCCTTCTCTGTGGAATCGCCACCCGCGGTCTCAACCGGGCTTTGCCCCAACGTCGGGCCGTAATGCAGATAGCCGTGCACCCTCTGCGCGACGGCTTCCGCGTCATGTTCGACGCCCTCCTCGATTTCACTGGCAACCTTTTCCAGCCACGCAATGGCGGCCAGGATGTGTTCTTTTACAGCCATGGAATTCTCCTTTGTCGGGCGCATGCGCCCAGTGATTACGGGTTGAACAGTTGTTTCACGCCAGCGGCGACCTTCTCCGCCGCCTTGCGTGTCATTTTCCCCGGGCGCTCGGGCTCGACTTCTTCGGCGAGGCCGGCTTTGACCAGGTACTCCAGGTCGGCCTCGTAGCCCTGCTCTAGCACCGCGCCGGCGCTGTAGGCGCGCCATGACTGCAGCAGGCGCACTTTGGTTCCGAGATTGAACGACATGCTTACCTCCAGATGTCCGCCGGCACGCCGGTGGCATGAAAATCCCTCGGCAGCTGGTAGATCGCTTCGAGGTCGATGTTGGGCCAGCGGATGCACAGGTCCAGGTGCCCCACCGGCACGCGCGCGGCGGTGTACAGCGAGAAGCCGGCCTTCTGCCATTGCTTCCAGAACCAGATATCGGCGTCGACCGCGCTGTCGCTCCAGCGGCCGTCTTCGTCCGGCGTGGACAGCAGCCAGGGCCGCGGCAGCGCGCGCAGCTTTTCCGCGCGGATCAGGGTGCAGCCGAAGTGCGCGGTGCGCGTGGCGAGAAGTTCGGCGTTGAGTTCCTCGCGCTTCAGGCGCGTGCGGTTGAACCCGGGCTCGTCGCTTTGCACGGTGAGCATCGGCATTGCGTGGTGGCGCGAGGCCTGGATCGGCGCGATCGCGTCGGCTTCCGGGTGGCGAGCGGCCAGGTCGATCAGGGCGTCGATCTGCTGGCCGGAGAACACGGTGTCGTAGTCGAGCGCGAGGATCCAGTCCGGGTTGTCCTGCTCCAGGGTGGCTTCGAACGCCTGGGTGAGTTTGCGGTCCCAGTACACCCCCATGGAGCGGCGCAGCTCGATGCCGCGCGGCTGCAGCAGCCCGAGCGCCACGCCCCAGAAATCATTGAAGCCCAGGCGCGGGATCGAGATCACCGCGGAGATCTTCGGCGTTGCCCCGCCGCGCTTGGTGGCACACAGGTTCAGCGACACCGGCAACGCGGCGCAGTCCTGTATCTCGCTCTTCCAGTCGCGCACCGCCACCAGCCCGCAGTCTTCGAGCAGCCGGGTGAGCATTTCGCGGTCGAACAGCGTGCGGTGAAAGTCACGCGCGTCGGTCTGCCCGCCCATGACGTAGCCCTGCACGTTCACGTCCTCGCCGGCGGCGTACTGCTCGGCGATCCAGGCAAAATCCGGCACGGCGATTTTCAGCACACCGCCCGGCTTCAGCGCGCGCACCCAGTCGAGTACCACGCGCGGGATGTCGGCTAAAGCGAAGTGCTCGAGCACGTGGCTGGCGCGGATTTCATCCACGCTGCCATCGGCGTCGGGCAAGGGGAACAGCACATCGCCCCTGCCGCCGTCGCGCGCCTCGAAGCCCTCGATTACCGTACTGCCTGCACCCAGATTCAATTTCATGCCTTGCTCCTGTCAAAGCCCTGATGAAAGACAACTCGGCAGGCGGGTCAGGAGGGTCCCGCTTTTCGGTAGCAAGCCTAGCCGAGCTGGTAGTGCCCGTTGGTTCGATGTCTCTAGATCAACCACGACGCGCCTATGGTCGCGGTGACCGCCGGCGTGGTACCAGCGATCGCGGTCACGATGCGCCAGTCGCGCGGCAGTACGTCGTTGGCGCTCAGGTTGGCCGCCGCGACGAGGCCCGGATAGACGGTGAGCACGGTCGTCGCGACCGCCGCCAGGGCGGCCGAGGCGAGAATGGTGTAGTACTTGCCGCTCACCGGATCCTTGCCCTGCAGGGTGACGGTCAGGGTCGGGCCGGTGCCGGCCAGCGCCGTGATGTCGATGACGAGCTTGATGCCGCGCGCGTTGTAGTTGACCTGGTCGGCACCGTTGGCGCCGGCCGCCGCGGCCAAGAGCGCGGCGAGGCTGATGTTGCTCTGGTTGTTGCGCTGACGGTCCCAGGTAGCGCCGTTGAACAGCAGCGGGACGGCAATCGTGTCCCTGCCGTCCTGCGTGCCGCTTAGCGTCTGCGCATCGGCGTTGTCTTTGTACATTGCAGCTCTCCTGTGGCAAACGAGCGATGGGTAATGAGCGATAGATCAACCCATCACCCATCGCCCATCACGACTTTTACGCGTTGACCAGTGTGTCGACGCCGGCGTCGGCTGCCTGGGTGGGCTCCTGCTCGGCGATCTGCAGGTTGGCGATCGCCAGCAGGATCTGCGTGGTGCGCGGGCTGACGCTGAGCTTCAACCAGCGCTTGCGCTTTTTCAGGTCGAGGTTGAATTTGACCAGGGTCTGCGCCGCGGTCTTTCCCGCCGGCAGCACGTAGCCCACGTTGGTGGCCACCTGGGTGCCGCCGATCAGCGCGGTGACATCGGTGAAGTTAGTCGCGGCGGAAGAATCGTCCGCTTCCGAGATCTTCAGCACCGACACGCCGTTGGTGGTGGTGTCCGCCGTCGGGATGACGAC
>JANXPQ010000127.1 GCA_025357235.1 Betaproteobacteria bacterium | reverse complement strand
TGTGGCGTTGTGATTAGGTTGCTCACGCACCACCCCCACCGATCTGGTCCTCAACGCGACTGGTGCGACACAACTACGGCTGACAAAAGTGCTCCATAGCCTACTTACTTTCGTTCTGCATTGGTGCCTCCTGAGCGTCTTGCTATGGTTGGCGAGCAAAGTCTTCCACGGCATCGAGTTCAAAAGTAGCGGCTCGCTGTGGCTATCTGCGCTACTGCTCGGGTTCGCCAACGCCGTCATCCGCCCGGTTTTCATCGTTTTCACGCTTCCACTCACGCTGCTGACGTTCGGATTCTTTCTGCTCGTCATCAACGCGCTGATGCTGTTACTGGTCTCGGCGCTCGTACCCGGCTTCAAAGTGTCCGGATTCTGGACGGCATTCTTTGCAAGCCTGTTAATTTCGGCGCTGAGCCTGCTGATCGACATCGCCACCTCGACCGGGGTCTCCACGGTGGTTCCAGCGCCCCACGGATCGGGAACGATGGTCGAGGCTCGCGCTGGCAGTGCGCTACCGTTTGGACTCGGACCGATCGGGCCGACAAGTTCTATGCTTCATCAGAAACTGGCGGGCAAGAGCTGGCCATTCGTCTTCATCGTATCCATAGTCCCGTAGCATCTGTCGGCATACAAATTCGCCAGCGGTAACGCTTGGCGCTATTGACCGCCCTCCGAAAACAGAATTGGGCAGGTAGTCGTCCACGCCATAGTGCAGTCCTCGGAAATAAAGGGACAACTGCCCAGCGCCGTTTTGCTCCAAGTGCGCTCGGTTGGCGGAGCCAGTCGTGTGTAGCCTAAACACCTGGGCCTCCTCCGGCGGTACGGACTTGATTGCGGTCCTGTTGAATCGCTTTTGGGCTATCGCATGCGCACCTTCTAATGTCTGCCTATGTTTGTCCATTGCGGCATTCCTTGTGGAAGCAATTCCAACAGGATAGGTGCGCTCGGGGGATTTCCCGGGAGATCGCGTGCCTATAGGCGGCAGTGCGCCAAAATTCTCCAACTTCCCCCAAAGCGCACTTCCTACTGGCGCAACTGCCATGCCAGTTCGGGACGTTTACGAAGTGACACCTCGAATGCTGATAGAAAGCACTCTGTTTTCGAATACAAAAGAGAAGTCACGGAAAGGCGACCAACTAGAATGTCGAAGGGTAAATACAAGGGATGGTCGAAAAGTGTCACAGAACGCCACTTGTCATGGGGACATAGGCGCGTCTGTCGCTTTTCTTACTGCCAAGAATTCAAGAAAAGCCGTCTTCTTCTTTTCGTCGCCCGCCACTGCCACGGCGGCATCGGGTTCTGGTCCCGCCACAAGCAGCCGTGCGACGAGAATCTTCCGCGAGACTGCGGGTTCTTTGATAAAGGTCAAATGCCTGCGTGCAGAGTGTGCGAACCTTGTCACGCCCGTCACGAGATAAGGCAAGTGAAAGGCTGAACGATCCCGCCGTTAGGTAACATGCACCATTGAGTGGTGCTAGGACGCCGAGCAGCGAACTGTTGGGGTATTGAGGAATGAGTGGCAAGGTTGAAAGATACCGGCGCCTTCATGCAGAACTGGGTGATGCCCACTGCGCTCCTTGGCCTTGTGCCATGACCCTTAAACGGTGAAGTCGGCAGCTGGCTTAGCCGATTGGGTCTAAATTATGCTGGTAACTTTTGCTGAGTTGCCCTCGGTGTCAGCCCGAGGGACTTCCCGTGATGGCCCCGAAGGCTCAGAGGATTCGTCCCTGGGCCTTCGGTTTTACTGCCCCAGAATCATCTTCAATCCCGATATGGTTGGTGCGCGCAATGACGGGATCGTGAGCCCGGCGCGCAGCGGAACTTATCCTTAAAGGTCATCGTAGCGATTGACGAGTTGCACGGTGCCTTGTGCCGGGCCCAGTCCCGTCCGCCCCTGGTCCTCCTCCCGTGAACTACCCTCGCCTAAAGGCGAGGGCTTCAAATTACGGCTCAAGCCGATGAGAGTCGGCCTCGGGGCCGACTGCCCTACACGACCTTGAAATGGTCATCGGACACCTCCGGTTTCTGATCTTCGATGTATTTCTTCCACACTTCATCCGTGACGTTGCCGCTCGTTGCCACCCAATAGCCTCGGCCCCACAGATGCTGACCCCAGTAGCGCTTTCGCAATGCCGGAAACTCCGAGAGCATCCGATGCGATCTCTTCCCCTTCAGATACTGCACCGCCTTCGATACCGACAGATGCGGTGGTATCCCTAGCAGCATATGTACATGATCCCGGTTGATTGCCCCGGCGTAGATCGTCATCTCCAGGCTGCGCGAGATCTCCCTCAGCAACTCCCGCGCTCGCTCTCCCACATCTCCCTGCAACACCGGCATAGCGATACTTGGTTATCCACACCAGGTGGTATATACAGTCCCAGACCGCATGGCTGCCGCTCTTGTAATCCTTCATCCGCCTTATGTTACATCAGCGGACCTTCCCGTCGCCTAAAGGCGAGGGGTTTACGGATCCCCTAGCGGGGACTCTAAAGAAAAGGCGCCGGATTAGGGGGCTAATCGGGCGCCAAATTTGCAAGAGGGCGGCCACTCGCAGTCGCGCCTTGCAAGATCGCACATCTTTCCGTCAGTCCCTGCGGGTTATCGTGTCGGGACTGACGGAAACAGTACGCCAGACATGGAAGACGTAGATGCCGTGACAGCCAGCTGGATTGTCGGACTCTCCGGGTGGTCGTCGTCCGGATGCTGGGGCAATATCCCGAGCAACTCCGCATCCCCATCGGGCAAACGCACATGCTTGTGATCAACGTGAGTCTGACCGCCGATCGTCGTCACGACCAGCCCGCCTACAAGCGCGCCGGTAATGGCCTTTACGCCCTTTGAATGCAGGTTCAATGCGCATTGCTCTTACATGTTGCGGAAAATTCTGTATAGCACATATCCGCCCAATGCGCAATATCCAGTATCCAGATTCCCGTCTGACCACGACATATAGTGGTTGCACAGGGTTTTCACGCCAGATTCATCGCAATGCTCGATCTACGTATCAAGCCGGAAATGCCGAGTAGACTATTCATCAAGAGGTCACAGTTACCATTCTGGGTTCAATAGTCAGAATGGCGTGCGCGGCAGCTCGGGGAGACTGACGTGATTCACAAGGATGACAAGTCAAAGATCAAACAAGGCAGCATTATTGGCCCGGTGACACATATCGTCGGGCAGGTTTCTTTTAGTGGGACGTTGTACGTGGAAGGCAGCGTTCACGGCGGCGTCTGTGCGCCGTCCGACCAGGCCGCCACATTAGTACTGAGCGAACAGTCGTCTTCGGAACCTGGAAACTGACAATGTCGCAATTCTTAAGGAAAGACCGAGTGGAATTCGCCCGCTTGGATCTTTTCTTTCGCCCCCCTAACCGCCACGAGTTGCAACTATGCTATTTTCATTGCACAGTAACCTCTGATCTCGCCACACCCGCTTTCACGCTTCGCATGCTTGGGACCATTTCTTGACAATGGATTCATTCGCGATTTACATTTAAACGATAATGGGCTGCGCGAGTTTCGACTGAAGCTGGCGGTCTGGTTGGACATTACGCACGACAAGCTGACTCCACTCGTCTACGAAGGAGAAGCCATGAGCGACTGCCAAACATTCCATTACGATGCCGCGCGCATGGGTCAGGGAGAGGGCGCTGCAGTCGGGTCCAGTTGGCACAAGAGGATCGCGGTCAACCTGGGGTCGAGTGTGCGAGGCGCGCCCTTGTTTCTGCAGGGTTGGGTCATGCAGTCAGGGCCCCACGCTGGAGAGACGCATAACATGGTCTATGTCGCAACAAGCGACAACCAAGTTAGCGCTTTCGCTGAAGATTATCTTCTCGCCTCGAATTCAACACCGCTATGGTCCGTGCATCTCGGACCTGCGGTGATGCGCGCTGGTAGCAACATTCCGCCGCCTCTGGGGGTGTGCAGCACGCCGGTGCTGGATCCCGGCAACTCAAGAATGTTCGTCTGCGCCTATCAAGACGCGGGCGGCGGCGCGAGCGACTACAAGATGTACGCGCTCGATCTGGACACCGGCACCGTGATTCAGAGTGCAACGCTGAGCGACCCGGGAGCAGCCAGCAGGCCTACATTCGATGCGAGCCAGCAGGATCAGCGCGGCGGGCTGAACTTGGTGAATGGGCGCGTGTATGCGACTTTCGCCGCGTTTTACGCATACGACGCCGGTAACTATCACGGGTGGGTCGTCAGCTGCAACGCAAACAATCTGAACAATCAGTGGTATTTCTCCGTGACCCGGAATGTGCTGGCAGGGGGATGTTGGGGACCGGGCGGCGCTGTCGCCGCTGCGGATGGCACCTTGTATGTGGCAACCGGGAATGCGACCACCGCGGACAACGCCTATTGGACGGGGATTCCCACCGGACAACATCCCGGGGATCTTGGCGACTATTTCATTTCGGTCGTGAAACTGGGCGTGACCTGGAGCGGATACGCTGGACGTTTGACCGTCCTCGACTGGTATCAGCCGACCGATACGCGTGCTCTCAATGACGCGGACCTCGATCTGGGCAGCTCGAGCTGCCTGATTCTGCCCGACATTGGGGGAATGCAACTATTGGTGCTGTCCGCGAAGGACAGTGTCTACTTGTTAAACCGCAGCGCGCTGGGGCACTGGGGAGGGGAGCTGTGGCGAGCCCACGTCTTCGGGGGAGAGTCCCATTCCGCGCCGGCTTACTATCGCACTCCCGCCGCGGATCATTACGTCTATTTCAGCGGCGGCGAACAGCCCGGACTCATCTGTTACAAAGTAGTCGTGACGTCGGGAACCGCGACGCTGCAGGAAATCTGGAGAGCGGGCGGCTCGGGGATGTCATTTGACGAGGCGTGCGGCTCCCCCACCGTGGGCGCCGTGACGAGCCCGTCCCCCTATGCGCTCGTCTGGGTTGCAGATGCCGGCGCGACACCAATCCTGCGCGCGTTCAACGCGATGGATGGAAGCCTCGTCTATCGCTCGGATGCCGTGGCGGCCGATGACCTGGGTCCGGTGCCTCATTATCCGCCGGTGACCTGCGCTGGTGCGAGCGTGTTCGTCGGCACGGGGAGCGGGTTTGTTTTATATCGGGCCAACCACAAGTCCTGGAAGGACCTGAAACCGGAGATCAAGGAGGTCAAAGACATAAAGGAATTCAAGTTCGAGCACAAGGAAATCGTCAAACCGGAGTTCGACTACAACAAGCAGGTGTTCGAAGGGAATCCCAAGGAGATCTTCGAAGGTGGACCCGGGCCGCGGTTCGGGGGCGATCCTTACGAGGCGATACGGATCCTCGCCGAGCGCGTAGATGCGATGTCGGAGGAACTCGCGAAGGGCAGAGCTTTCATCCGGCCAGAACAGCGGCCCGCCGTGGGCGAGGCCCCGTTGAAGCAGGACATCGGGAACGCGGACAAGAAGAAGTAACAGCCAGGGTCATGCTACAAGGAGAGCTGCGATGCTGGTTGTGCTGTGCAACCGAACGGATCGGGCGGCACGAGCGTTCGCGAAGCGATTCGAAGCTCACGACGTACGGTTGCTAACCTGCGAGAAGATCTCGAGGGCAGGCTGGACAGTGGCTGTTCACGGGGGCCTCGACTCCAGGCCGCAAGTCGATCTTGCAGCGGCCATTGGTAATGAACCCGTAAGCATCGAGCGCATCGAGGGGGTGATCACACGGCTCAGCCACGTGGGCGAGGAGGAATTGCACCACATCGCGGCCGAGGACCGGCCGTATGTCGCCGCCGAGATGCACGCGTTTCTGTTCGCGTTTCTTCAGGCGCTGCCCTGTCGCGTTGTCAACCCGCCGTCGCTTGCCTGCCTCTACGGCCCCAATCTCAGAGCGATTCAGTGGCGCAGGTATGCGCGCGAGCTTCAGATTCCCGTGGCCGAGAACTTTGCTGTAACCACGTCACCCACGGTCGCTGGCTTGCCGGAGGTGGATGTCACGATCGTGGGCGAGCGGATCGTGGGCACGGCATCAGAACGCATGAGGCACTGGACCCGGCAGTTGGCGCTGGCCTGTGCCTTGCCATACCTTCGCGTTCGCTATCGCGGTCACAGTGATGACGTGCGCTTCGTCGGCGCGGATACGTGTCCGTGCCTGGATGCAGGGGAAATCGACTTCGCCCTCGTGCAGTGGCTCATCGGGGAGGGGGGGTGCGTGGCGTGCTGACGATGCTTTGGGGTCTGGAGAGCGACGAGCCGCTCGCGGCTGTCTACGAGGCACTGCACGAACTTGGGGCACCGGCACTGTTGCTCGATCAGCGGAGGGTCACCGAAACTGAGTTTTGCGTGAAAGACGAAGCCAGACTCACCGGTTACGTTCGCTACGGGGACTGCCGCGTCGCGCTCGAGGACATTACGGGCTGGTACGTCCGCCCCTATGACACGCGACGCGTTGCGGCGATCGAACGGGCAGGCCCGGGCAGCACGCAATGGCAGCACGCCCTGCGGCTCGAAGATGCATTGCTCGGTTGGCTCGAAACGACATCGGCCCGTGTAGTGAATCGCCCGTCAGCCATGCTGCCCAACGGTTGCAAGCCGTACCAGCTGCAGCTTGTGGCGCGCGCAGGCTTTGCGATTCCTAACACTCTGGTGACGACCGACCCGGAGGAAGTGAGGTCCTTCTGGGGCCGCCACGGAGAGGTCATTTACAAATCCATCAGCGGCGTGCGAAGCCAAGTTACCCGTCTGGGTCCTGGCGATCGTGAACGGTTGCAAGACGTCATGCACTGCCCGACGCAGTTTCAGGAATATATTGCCGGGCGCGATTATCGCGCACACGTCGTCGGCGACGCCGTTTTTGCATGTGAAGTAAGAAGCGATACGGACGACTATCGCTATGGTTCGCCGGGTGGAGAGCTCCGGATCTGGGCGGCACGGCTGCCTCGAGAGATAGAGTCACGCGCCATCGAGATGACGAAAGCGATGGGGCTAGAGGTATCCGGGATTGATTTGCGCCGTACTCCGCAAGGTCAGTGGTATTGTTTCGAGGTCAATCCTTCGCCGGGATTTACTTTCTACGAGCAGTTCGCCGGCCAGAACCTTGCCAGAGCGATCGCGAGCCATCTAATCTCGACTGCCCCGAGAGCGGCCGTTCAAAATCCTCTTGCGCATTTTATTTAAAAAATTAAATTGCAGATAGGAAGTAAATGCTAGTTTACGAAGGGGGATATTTCAATGAATCAGACTAACTGGATTCCAAGTATTACTTTCTCCACGCCGGGGGACCTTATGGTTACCTACGGTGTTCACCGAGGTCTCTGCTTTAAGACCGGCGATTTGGCGATCTTAACTTTTGAAATTCAAACCGCAACATTTACTCACAGTACGGCGTCGGGACAACTCATCATTACTGGAATACCATTTAGTTGTTCTGCAAGCCAATATCGTTTTGTCGGAACTTTGCATCAACAGGGATTAAACAAATCTGGCAGCACTCACTCTCAATGGAATCTAATCATATCTAACGGCGGGACAGGGTTAAATGTCTATATGTCCGGCAATGGAGTCGGCGAACAAATAGTTCAAGTCGCACAGGTTCCAACCAAGGTTGACCAAATTTACCTTGGTTCCATTATGTACGAAGTAAATCATAAGTAATCGTCGGTAACAGGATCATAGGTCAGGGGCAGATCAGTTATTCCAGAGGTAAGTCGCCAGTCGCTCCGATGTTTCCATGCGATTGATATTTTCTAGTGCGAGTCACCTGCCAACGAAGATCCGGGTCAGCTGCGCGTGGAAATCAACAGTCCGAGACTTGCCGTGATGGCTCAACGCAGCCTGATCGTCAGGGTAGACCTGTGGGGTGCGAAATCATAGTATGACGAAATCCGCCCGCGCCGGGCACTCTTGCGTTCGGTGGCCGCCGGGGTAATGTTCGCTCATGCGCGATCTGCTGATCCTCGTCATCCGCCTCCTTGTCACTGTTGCCAACCTCCTCCGTCCGGGTGGTATCCGCGCCCTCGCCGCAGAATCGTTGTTGCTCAAGCATCAGCTGCTGAGCAGTAATCGGTGCCGACAACGCGCTCCGAATCTCACCACGCTCGATCGCTTTGTCCTCGGAGTCATCACACTGTTCGTGAGCCCCCGCCATATCCCGAACCTTTCGGTGATCCTCAGGCCTGCCACGTTATTCAAGTTCCACAAGGCATTGGTGGATCGGAAATACCGGCTTCTGTTTTCCTCCTCGTACCCTCACCGTAAACCCGGCCCCAAAGGCCCGTCCCCGGCACTCATCGCGGCAATCGTCGAAATGAAGCTCCGCAATCCCAAGTTCGGCTGTGTGCGCATCGCGCAGCAGATCTCGCATGCGTTCAGCGGGGACCTTGACAAGGATGTTATGCGCCGCGTGCTCGTGAAACACTACCGGCATGCGCCAGGCGCCGATGGCCCTTCGTGGCTGAGCTTCATCGCTCAGTGCAAGGACAGTCTGTGGAGCGTGGACCCGTTCCGCTGCGAATCGGTCCTATTGAAAAGCCACTGGGTGATGGTGGTCATGGACGTGTTCACGCGACGCATGATCGGTTTCAGCGTTGAACACGCACCCATTGATGGCGTGAGTGTATGCCGGATGTTTAATCACGCCACCGCTGGCCAGCCGCGACCAAAACACATCAGCACCGATCATGACCCGCTGTTTCGGTTTCACCGTTGGCTCGCCAATCTACGGGTACTCGAAATCGAGGAGACCAAATCGGTTCCCTACGTCCCGGATTCGCATCCGTTCGTCGAACGGCTGATCGGCACGATCCGGCGCGAGGTCCTCGATCAGATGTTCTTCTGGAACGCGCTCGACCTGACGCGCAGGCTCGAAGCATTCCGCTGCTATTACAACGCGCAGCGCGTGCAGCGCGCGCTCGGCGGCACGACGCCCGCGCAACATGCCGGCGCACTAGCGCCGGCCTCTGCCACGTTCGATCATTATGGCTGGCGGCAGTATTGCCACAGCCTATTTCAGATCCCAGTGGCCGCTTGATTGCCAATTCGCCACCCACAGGATATTCAGGGACATGCCCGGCAATTGCGGAGAGTTCATTTTGAACTGAAACTAGCTCTTCAGGATCCGGCGGGAATGCCGTAATTGTCGATGGAGCGTGAATAGTCACGCTCACGTCCAAAGGAGTCCCTATCGATGAGCATTGGTGCTGTCAGCAATTCTCCGATTCAATCCCCTCAGAGAAGGCCCGAAGCCTCCGAAGTTCGGAAGCCCGGTGGCGACCATGACGGAGATTCGGACGATCGTGGCGCTAAAGCCGTGCAGGCTCCTCCTGCACCGGCCGTAAATACGACTGGCCAGAAAATCGGCCAACGGATTAACGTCACAGCGTAAGGAGCAAGGGAATATGGCCTCTCGCAATGAGACGCCATATTCTTTTGGGTATTTTTTCTTAACGACTCCTTCTGGCCGCACCTGGTCGTCCGCGTTGCCGGGTAGTCTGCGCTTCGAGTAACACGAATCACCGCGGACATACTTGGGAAACCACTTTATTCCGTGGTCTACTTGATGCCGATTATCATCGACTCCGGCCCCACAAGCGGCTCAGCACGCGTTGCGGAGAATCCTCCCTCCTTCATCCACGCCGCACAGTCAGCGCCGGTATAGTCGAAGCCCCCAGGCGTCTCGATGAGCATGTTCAAGCTTATCATCAACCCAAAGGCGTTCTTCGACCGATCATCGTCGATGATGGCCTCGTAGACGACGAGTGCGCCGCCGGCCGGGACCGCATCGAACGCCTTTCTAAACATAGCGACATAAATAATGCCGCATTAATGATTTATACTGACGGTGGTTCCCTAACCTGGAGACGCCGTCATGCGAAAGCTGGAAATTGCCGATCCTGAAGTGATGCGAATCG
>JANXPQ010000100.1 GCA_025357235.1 Betaproteobacteria bacterium | reverse complement strand
AGAGGCCACGCCTCTAACGGGGCACTACTTGTCCGTTCCGATGTCCAATTGCGGTGCCCACCCTAGAATGGATGATAGGAATGAACCCCGACCAGCGGCGCAAGCATTTCTCGATGATTCGCGGCATGCATCTGGCCGATCTGTTCACGCTGGGTAACGCCGCCTGCGGCGTGGGCGGGGTGTTCTGTGCAATGGTCTATGTCGGCAGCCAGTCGCTGGTGCATTTTCTCGCGGCCGCGGCGCTGGCGCCCGCAGCCTTCATATTCGATGTGCTCGACGGCCGCATTGCGCGCTGGCGGCACACGCATTCCGCACTCGGGCGAGAGTTGGACTCGCTGGCGGATGTCATTTCCTTCGGTGTCGCGCCGGCGGCACTCGGATTCGCTGCCGGCTTGCGCGGCGGATGGGATTGGGCGGCACTGATCTACTTCGTATGCTGCGGGGTAAGCCGCCTCGCCCGCTACAACGTGACCGCGGAAAAACTTTCCGAGGGTGCGGACAAGGTGGCCTACTTCGAAGGGACCCCGATTCCCACCAGCGTGCTGTTGACCGGTGTGCTGGCGATTGCTGCCTGGCGGGATCGTCTTGGCGAGGATATTTACTGGGGTGTCTGGTCGCTGGGCTTCGCCGATCTGCATCCGCTGGCCCTGCTGTTCGTGCTGTCCGGAACGCTGATGATCAGCAAGACGCTGCGCATCCCGAAGCTCTAGCCGGCTGCGGTCATTTCGGCGCGAGCGGATTGGGCGTGGGCTCGCCGATCTTGGTAAGCGTGTTGCGGTCGATGTGGTGAAAAGGCTCGGTCTGGCCGCGCGGAATCGCCATCGACTGGATCACCACACCGGTTGCTGGCTCCCACAGCCAGTATCCCACCTGATCGTGATAGAGCTTGGTCAGCCCGGGCTTGACGTCCAGGCCACGCTCTCCCGTCCAGATTCCCGCCATGCCAGCCAGGGGGCCGAGATTTTTCAGCGTGTCGCCGTCCTGGTTGGCGGGTTCGGTGTAGATATCTTGCGGATATGCGCTCAAGCTTGTTCCTGGTGGACGGATTGTCGAGGGGAATGTTTTTATCGCAACGGCATTCCGCTTTCCGCAGACTCTCACATCATATATTGCCAGTCTTGCGCGGCCGGCATCAAGCTTGCCGCTTGCCGCACGTTTGAAATATATCGCCTGACAGCCACTGCCACGATGTTCCTCGGCGCAGGCGTCGGCTCCGTCCTTGCTCAGGTGCTGGTGTTGCTCGCCCTGACTTGAGCGCACCTGAAACACAACGGGCGCCGATGGGCGCCCGTTGCGGGAATGAAATGACTCGCCCTTTACTTCGCGAGCCGGTGTTGCGGCTTCAGCAATTGATTGATTGCCGCATCGACGCGGCCGTTGGGCTGGACCTGCAGCCAGGCGCTGATATCGATGACCAGGGGCCGGATCTCGTCGATCTTCAGCTCTTCACCGGATTGCAGGAACGAGATGAGTTCGCCGGCGACGACGTGGATATAGCTGCCTTCGGGCGCCAGTATCTGCGATATCAGTGCGATCACCAGCAGATCGGAGCGATGGGTTTCGTTGAACCAGGATTTGCCTATCGCTTCCAGCGCGACCAGCGCGGGAAGTTCCGTTTTGATGGGGTTCTTGATGCCGAGGGGAAGCAGCCGCGTTTTCATCGACAGCTAGAACGGCAGAAAATCCGCTTTCTTGAGCCCCGGAAATGAAACGCCCCGTCCGCTTGCGCGGACAGGGCGTTCTTCCTGCCAGGCATTCCGGCCTAGTGGCCAGCCAGACTCCTGAACCTTGTGGTTGATCCAGTTCCAGAGTGCTGCCGACCGGTGCTGCCTTGGTTGTCTCTCACGGGATCACCTCCTTTCAAAGTTGCGAGCCGTCAGTTTAGCAAAACGAATGTGAACTACAAGCCCTCGACACCGGGCCGTGGTTGCACGGTCATAGGCGTTGCGGGCCTCCCGTCGAACGCCGCATTTGCGCAAACCGGCCGGCGTAGAAACCCGGCCATGAATTACCTGCTGGGCTATCTGCCCGACGACTATCTGCGCGAGATCGCGCGCTATTACTCGCAATTGCAGCCGCCTTATCCCGCCCCCGTTACCGGCGCATCGGGCGCGGTACTCGCGCGCGGGGAGGCGCTGGTCATGAAAGGCGACGCGTCCAGAAATCTCCCGGCATGCCGCCTTTTGCCCAGGACCTCAACGACGAGGAAATTGCGGCAGTGGTGAGTTACGTCCGCCAATCCTGGGGCAACCATGCGCCGGCCGTGTCACCGACGGAAGTCGCCAACGCGCGCGGCCTGCCGGTGGAATGACTGCCGCGCAGCGATTTGCCGGGCGAAATCCACCGGGCTCGCCCGGCCGAAATTCAACGGCGCGCGCTGCATTTGAATTAAACTTGGCCCTCACCGCATCATCCAGTGCAGGCAGCGCGGAAAGGCGCCCATCAAAACCCCCCAAAGAATCCAGCCG
The DNA here is from genome assembly GCA_025357235.1 of Betaproteobacteria bacterium. GTDB lineage: Bacteria > Pseudomonadota > Gammaproteobacteria > Burkholderiales > JACQAP01 > JACQAP01. The sequence goes on along the minus strand of JANXPQ010000100.1, from coordinate 6,199 downwards.
CTCGTTGAGGAAGGCCTCGTCGACGAGGTCATCGGCCAGCTCATGAGCGGCAAGGAGGCGGTGGTGTACGTCGTGCGGTGTGCAGAGGAAATCCGCTGCGCGAAGGTCTACAAAGAGGCCAACAAGCGCAGCTTCCGCCAGGCCGTCCAGTACACCGAAGGCCGCAAGGTCAAGAACAGCCGCCGCGCCCGCGCCATGGAGAAGGGTTCCAGCTATGGACGCAAGGAGCAGGAAGACGCCTGGCAGCACGCCGAAATCGATGCCCTGAATCGGCTTTCCGCCGCCGGCGTGCGCGTTCCCCGGCCCTACAATTTCCTCGATGGCGTGCTGCTGATGGAGCTGGTCCAGGACGAGAACGGCAATGCCGCACCCAGACTCAACGATCTGACGCTGACGCCGGAGCTGGCCCGCGAGTACCATCAAGCGCTGATCATGCAGGTCGTGCGCATGCTTTGTGCCGGCGTCGTCCACGGCGATCTCTCCGAATACAACGTGCTCGTCGGCAGCGACGGGCCGGTCATCATCGATCTGCCGCAAGCCGTCGATGCCGCGGGCAACAACAGTGCCGAGGCCATGCTCGAGCGGGACGTCGACAACCTGACTGCCTACTTCGGCCGCTTCGCCCCGGAACTGCGGACCACCGACTACGGCAAGGAAATCTGGTCGATCTACCAAAGCGGCACGCTGCAACCCGATGTCGTGCTGACAGGTTGTTTCGTGCGCAGTGAAATTCCTGTCGACGTGGACGGTGTCATCCGCGAAATCGACGATGTCGTGAAGGAAGAAGCGGCACGCCGGCGCTACAAGGAAGCGCTGGCTCTCGAGAAATAGACCGGAATCCGCTTTTCCCCGACGGCGGGGAACTTCAGGCTGATTGCGCAATCCCTATCAGGGGGCTGCAATGCTGCTTCACCATATCCACCGAAACCGGCGTGCTCAGGGAAGCGCCCTATGGATTCAAATCGCGCTTCGAAAACGGCAAAGGCACCAATCCGGAAGAACTGATCGGCGCCGCGCACGCGGGTTGTTTTTCGATGGCGTTTTCCTGATGCTCGGCACGGCGGGACTGACCCTGGAGAAAATAGAAACGCATGCCGACGTCACGCTCGACAAGATCGGAGAGGGATTCGAGATCACCAGGAGCCACCTGACCGTGACAGCGAAAATCCCCGGCGCCACCGAAGCGCAGTTCCAGGAGATCGCCGCCAAGGCCAAGGCCGGATGCCCGGTTTCGAAACTGCTGAAGGCCACCATTACGATGGACGCAAAGCTCGAGGGCTGAACGGAGTTCAGCGCTCGAGAAGGTGAAAGGGGAAAGGTAAAAGTTGAAAGTGTTAACCCCCCCTAGCGTGTCCGCGCCGAGTGGCGAAGAGGGCTCTTCACTTTAACCTTTAACCTTTTTCCTTTCACCTCGCTTCCGCTCAGGCGGAAGCGGGAACGAGCCGCAGCCGAGTGATCTCGGACGGTGCGCCGAAGCGCTTGGGCGGACCCCAATAACCGGTCCCGCGGCTGACGTAGATCCAGAGATCGTCGAGGCGATGCAGTCCTGCGGTAAACGGCTGCAATAACTTCACGACCAGATTCCACGGAAAGAACTGGCCGCCGTGCGTGTGTCCGGAGAGTTGCACGTCGAAGCCGGCCTTGGCCGCGGCGAACGCGGATCGCGGCTGGTGCGCAAGCAGGACTTTGACGCCGGCCCGCCGCGGCGCGCCGGCGATGGCTGCAACCGGATCGCTGCGATGCGCGGGATCGAAATGATGCGCGCTGTAGTCTGTCACCCCTGCGACGACCACCGCCTCGCCGTCGTGTTCGAGCACGACGTGCTCGTTGAGAAGCACGCAAAGGCCGAGGCGGCGCAATTCGGCCACCCACGCATTTGCGCCCGAGTAGTACTCATGGTTGCCGGTGACGAAAAAAGCGCCATGCCGTGCGTAGAGACGGCCGAGCGGCTGCGTGTGCGCGGAAAGCCGCCCGACGCTTCCATCCACCAGGTCGCCCGTGACCGCGATCATATCCGCGTCGAGGGCATTCACGGCATCGACGATCCGGTTCACGTAGCCACGCTTGATCGTCGCGCCGACATGGATATCGCTGATCTGGACAATGCTGAATCCGTGCAGCCGCGCTGGCAGTCCGGCGACGGGAACGTCGACATTTCGAACGCCGGCTCGCCGGCGCGCATTGAGAAAACCGAGGAAGGTGACGAAAGCCGTGAGAGCGGGAACCGCGGCCGCACTCCAACTGCGCGCCTGTTGCAGCGACGCCACGTCGATGAGCCAGCCGCTCGCGGCGAAACCTGCGAGCAGAACCACCTCGCGCAGCAACGTGAAGATCAGCAACGACGAGAAAAATCCCATCGCAAGAAATCCTGCCCCGGCCAGATGGTCCGCAAACGTACTGTGTTTTTTGCGGCGCGCGAATTCACCGAACGGCATGATGCCCGCCGACAACACCAGCAATAAAACTGTCGCAGCGGCCCCGGCCATGCCAAACGGCATGTCGCGAAGAAGCAGCCACCCGATAAGGAGATGGACCAGGACGATGAGTGTAAACAGGCGCAGCATGGAGGTCCGCCTTTCGGGCGCCCCCGAACTTTCGAGGCAGTCCAGGTGAAATGGGGCCCGTGGAGACAAACACAAGAACCGGAATCGCCGTGGTGGCGAGGAAAGCCTGCAGGCAAAACCCTGTCGCCGTGCTGGTCATCGGGTGACGAGTGCAGCGCGGGGTTGCCCTTCCTGCTGCGCTCCACACCCCTACGGGTGCAGGTGAGTGTTCCCTTGTCTTTCCTCTTTTACCTTTCCCCTTTAACCTTCCTTATCCGGAGGAAAGAAATGAGCGGATTCACAGAATACGAAAAATACGACGCGCTGGGCTTGGCTGACCTGGTGAAACGCAGGGAAGTTACCCCGGAGGAATTGCTCGATGCGGCGATCGAGCGCGTCGAAGCGCGCAATCCGGCGATCAACGCCGTGACGATGAAGCTCTACAACTACGGCCGGAAGATGATCGCCAACGGACTGCCCGACGGGCCTTTCCGTGGCGTGCCATTCCTTATGAAGGACCTAACCTCGCCGATCGCGGGCGTGCGCATGACCCGCGGCTCGAAGTTTTTCGCCGACACGCCGCCATCGACTACGGACAGCGAGCACGTCAAGCGGCTGAGAAAAGCCGGGTTGGTCATTTTCGGCCGCACCAACACCTGCGAACTCGGCCTGTCGCTGACCTGCGAGCCGCAGTTGCATGGCCCGACGCGCAATCCGTGGAACGGGGCGCACATCTCGGGTGGATCGAGCGGTGGCGCAGCCGCCGCGGTCGCCGCCCGCATCCTGCCGATTGCGCACGCGTCCGACGGCTTCGGATCGATCCGTGCACCGGCCGCGTGTTGCGGGCTCGTCGGCCTCAAACCGACCCGCAGCCGCAATACCTTTGCACCCTTCGCCGGCGAAGGACTCGGCGGCGTGTCGACCGAGCACGCGGTGACGCTGAGCATTCGCGACAGCGCGGCGTTGCTCGATGCGACACGCGGAGCGGGCCCGGGAGATCCCTATGTCGCGCCTGCGCCGGCCGGCCCGTATCTGCAGGAAGCCGGCACGAACCCGGGCAGGCTGAAAATCGCCTGGACCGCTGCCGCCCCGAATGGCGCCAGGGTCGATGCGGAATGCCTGCACTTGCTCGCGCAGACCGTGAAGCTCTGCGCCGATCTCGGCCATTACGTCGAGGAGCGGGATCCCGATATCGAGAGGGCCGCGGTCGTGCCGACTTTTCTCACGCTGGCTTCGGCGAACACCGTGGTGAACCTCGCCAGTCATCCCACTGCCGGCCGGCCGGCGCGCGAGGATGAAGTAGAGCGCATCACCTGGCTGACTGCGAAGATGGGCGAGAACATCGGCGCCCCCGATTACGTTCGCGCCACGCAAACGGCGCATCGACTTGGACGCCAGATGGCCGCGTTCCATGCGGATTGGGATGTACTGCTGACGCCGGGACTGAGTTCGCCTGCCGTGAAGCTCGGCTGGCTCGACATGATGATGGACGACGTGAACGAATACTGGCGGCGCGTATTCGACTTCTCGCCGTTCACGGTCTGGTTCAATCTCACGGGCCAACCCGGACTCATGCTGCCGCTCGGCCAGAGCACGGCGGGCTTGCCGCTGGCCGTGCAGTTGGTCGGACGCTTCGGCGACGAATCGACGCTGATCCGTCTCGGCGCGCAGCTCGAAGCCGCGCGCCCGTGGTTCGGGCGCAAGCCCGCGCTCGTTTCTTCAGGTAACTCATCGTAAGCGCATGAGGCGCAGCCGCACGCGCTTGGTATGATGGTGCCTGCTCGCAGTCGATAGCAACTCCGCATGGAATCCCAAAGCCTCCACCTCGTATCCGCCGTATTGTTTGCCGCGGCGCTGTTGCATACCTTCGCCACCAAGCTGTTCGAAATGCTGGCGCATCGCCATCCCCGGCATGCGGGCCTGTTTCACCTGCTCGGCGAAGTCGAAGTGGTGTTCGGCTTCTGGGCGCTGGTGCTGGTCATGGTAATGGCCGTGATGGTCGACGGCCGCACGGCGGTCGAGTACGCGGAATCGCGCCAGTACACGGAACCGCTGTTCGTATTCGTCATCATGGTCGTGGCCGCGTCCAGGCCGGTTCTGGATGTCGTCCGGCGCGGGATCTTTTCGGTCGCAGGGCTTCTTCCCGGCAGGGCTGCAGTGACCCGCGTGTGGCTGGGACTGGCGATGGTGCCGTTGCTTGGTTCCCTCATCACCGAACCCGCTGCAATGACACTGGCCGCGCTTTTGCTCGCTCCACAAATATTCCGGCAAGGCATTCCGGAGCGGCTGAAATATGCCGCCCTGGGCGTGCTGTTCGTCAATGTTTCCATCGGCGGTACCTTGACTTCTTACGCAGCGCCGCCGGTGCTGATGGTGGCATCGGTGTGGAGCTGGGATACCACATTCATGGCACGGACGTTCGGATTGAGCACCGGCATCGCCGTCCTCGTCAATGCGAGCGCAATCACCTTCCTGCTGAGCAAGCATGTCACGGATGCCGGATCGACCGCACAGCCGCTGCCGGCCCCCATCCCCCTGCTGGTCAGCGCCATCCACCTGGCTTTCCTCGCGGCGGTTGTCGCCTTTGCGCATCATCCGGTCGTTTTTCTGGGACTGTTTCTGTTCTTCCTCGGTTTCACCCAGGCATACGAGCGCCATCAGGATCCGCTGGTTCTGAAAGAAGGATTGCTGGTGGGATTCTTCCTCGCCGGCCTCGTGGTGCTCGGTGGAATGCAGCGGTGGTGGGTGCAGCCGATCATCTCCGGATTGCAACCGCTGCAGCTTTTCTTCGGGACACTGGGCCTGACGGCGATCACCGACAATGCGGCGCTGACTTATCTCGGTTCGCTGATCGAGGGCATGTCGGACGACGCCAAATATATGCTGGTCGCCGGCGCAGTCGCAGGAGGAGGACTCACCGTGATTGCCAATGCGCCCAATCCCGCAGGGGTGGCATTATTGCGGCGGGGATTCGATGATGAATCGATCGGAGCAGGCAATCTGTTCCTCGGCGCGTTGCCGCCGACGCTGGTCGCTGCCGCGGCCTTCCTGATTATTTGAGAATTTCCGGGAGACCTTCATGACTGACCCTGCAAAACCGGATCTGAAGAACGGCGTTGCCCTCGACACGCTGGCGGACGGCGGCATGATAGTCGGCGTGGTCGACGGCGAAGACGTGATCTTGGCACGACGAGGCGACGAGCTCTTCGCCGTTGGGGCGTATTGCACGCATTACCATGCGCCGCTCGCAGACGGGTTGATGGTTGGCGACACGCTGCGTTGTCCGTGGCATCACGCCTGCTTCAGCCTGCGCACCGGCGCTGCGCTGCGCGCGCCCGCGCTGGATCCGCTCGCCTGCTGGCGGGTCGAGCGGGCGGGGAATACGGCTTTCGTCCGGGAGAAGATCGCCGGCCAGGACGCGGCAAACGCGCGTTCGCGTAGCGCACCCGACTCGGTCGTCATCGTTGGAGGCGGTGCCGCCGGACTGGCTGCGGCGGATATGCTTCGCCGCGAAGGCTACCAGGGGGGCGTGACCCTGATCAGCGCCGACGATTCGCCGCCTTGCGACCGGCCGAACCTGTCGAAGGATTACCTGGCAGGAACGGCGCAGGAGGACTGGATCCCGCTGCGATCGCCCGAGTACTACAGCGAGAAGC
>JANXPQ010000078.1 GCA_025357235.1 Betaproteobacteria bacterium | reverse complement strand
TATGACTGCTAACGACCCAAAGCGGTCATTCAGAGAGTAGCCCGATCAGGATGAATAGACGCGACACTGTTTTTGCACTACTTGCGGCTTGCACTATTTGCAGACCGCTCGTCGCTGGAGCGCAGGCGCCCCGAAAGGTGTGGCGTATCGGTGGTCTAAGTACGGGTAGCGCGCCGGACCCCAACCCTTACGGAAATGAACTTCGGCGTGGATTGCGCGAGGCCGGTTTCTTGGAAGAGAGAGACTACGAGTTTGAATGGCGCGATGCAGACGGCAACAACGAGCGTCTCGCAGCACATGCTGGTGAACTGGTGCGACTCAACGTCGATGTCATTCTCACCGATAGCACAAACGCAGCCAAGGCAGCGCAGAAGGCCACGGCGACTATCCCGATTGTCTTCGTAGGAGTCGGTGGCGACCCGATTGCCGCTGGTTTTGCGAATAGCCTGGCTCGACCCGGTCGAAACATGACAGGGCTGTCTAATTTCGCAGCAGACCTTACGCCTAAACGAATGGAGTTACTCAAGCTGGCTATTCCAAAGCTTTCGCGCATCGCGTTGTTGCTCAACCCTGGGAATCCATATTACGGGACGTTCGTGCCACAAACCCGCTCTGCCGCAAACGCAATCGGTGTAACGGTAGCAGTGGTGGACTGGAATACGGTGGACGACATCAACCCTGCAATCGCCAAAGCTGCACGGGATGGCGCACAGGGCATTATGATCAGCGCAGATATCTTGCACTTTGAGCACCGGAAGCAAATTTGCGATGCCGCGAACAAATACCGCATCGCTTCAATGTCTCCCCTTCGCCAATATGCCGAGGCGGGTTGCCTGATGACCTATGGCGCCAACGTATTGGCGCAGTACCGCCAAATCGCGGCGTTCCTCGGCAAGATAATGAAGGGGGCCAAGCCTGCGGATCTGCCAATCGAGCAGCCGACAACGTTCGAACTGGTGGTCAATGTGAAAGCCGCGAAGGCCGTTGGTATCACCATCCCGATGGAGATACTCAGACGGGCCGATGAGGTGATTCAGTAAGGTCCGCGAATGTCCG
>JANXPQ010000067.1 GCA_025357235.1 Betaproteobacteria bacterium | reverse complement strand
AGCATCCGACGACGTTTTCAGCAGTCGCATGCAGGCCTGTGTCAGCGCGAATGGCGCGACCAGGTTGACGCGCAGCAAGCGGATCCACTCCTCAGCGCTTTGTTGTTCGAGCGGCGACAGTTTCTCCACGTGCGCGGCGTTGTGCAGGATGCCGTCGAGCCGGCCGAGCTGCGATTCGATCGCGTAGGCCAGCGCGCCATAGTCGCGCGTCGTTGCCTTGTCGAAATCGAGCGGAATAGCTGCCGGCTGCGGATACTCGCGGGCTTCGATTTCGTCATACACGTTCTCAAGTGCCGCGACGTCGCGCCCGTGCAATACGACGGTTGCGCCGTGCGCGGCAAATGTCAGCGCGGCGACGCGGCCGATGCCGCGGCTGGCGCCGGTTACCAGAACGACACGGTCCTTCAGCAAATCCGCGCGTGGACGATAATATTTGAGATCAGTCATTCTGAAGGGCCAGTTTGGCTGCGCGTACGCCGCTGCGGACGGCGGATTCTATGGTCGCGGGATAATCCGACGCGGTGTAATCGCCGGCAAGATACAACCCGGCCACCGGGGTAGCGTTGTCGGGGCGAGACAGGCCCGGCGTGCAGGAAAAAGTTGCCCGCTTTTCTGCGATAACCTGGTGCCATCGCGGCTCGCCGAGGCCGGGAAAGTTCTCCGCCAATTCGGCGTGGACTGCCCGCGCGAGTACGTCGTGCGCAAGTCCCTGATGCGCACCGCTCGCGGAAATCACCACGCCGATCAATCCGTCCTGGCCGCAAAGCTGGCCGCGGTCGAACAGCCATTGCGAGTAACGGGCTTCGAGTCCGCCCATGCGGAAGGGCAGCCTTGACCCGCGGGCGTATTGCAGATAGACCGAATAGATCGGTTGATAAACGAACTGGTCGATCATCCGAACGATCGACGCGAGTTCCGCATGGTGCGCAAGCAAGGCCCCGGCACGATGCGGAGAGACGGCGATAATCACATCGGTGAAGCGCGTACCGTCGTCGGTAAGTTCGAAGCCGCCATCCTTCCGCAGCACAGCGTCAACCGTGAATCCCATGCGGACGCTGCCGCCGTGCGCTTGCAAGTAGCGGGCCGCCCGTTCCGGGAACAGCGCGGAGAAATCGAGGGTCGGCAACAGTAAATCGCTGTCCGCACGACTGCCGTTCAGGCTGTCCCGCAGCACATTCAGAAAAACCTGCCCGGAAGCCTGCGCGGGCGGGGTGTTCAATGCCGAGACGCAGAGCGGATTCCAGAGAAAACGCGAGACCGCCTCCGGCTGACATCTTGAGGTCAGCAAGTCCGCAACATTCGTGTCGCTGGCGAGCCGGAACGCATTGCGTTGTGCCCACGCCATGAAGCGGGCGGCGGCAATGCGATCGCTCAAACCGATACCTCGCGCGCACAGCAGCGCCGATAGCAAATGCAGTGGCGCCGGAAGATGCACAGTGCGCAGGCGAAACGCCGGATGGATGGTAAGTTCCAGCGGCAATCTCAGGAATCCCGCAGGTTCGCCGGGAGCCTTGACCAGATCGATGAGGCGCAAGGTTTCCCGATAGGCTCCGAGCAGGATGTGCAGGCCATTGTCGAGCCGCATGTCGTCGGTTTCGACGCGGCGGGCGCGGCCGCCCAGCACCCGGCCTGCTTCGAATACGGTTACCGGGATACCGCTGCGTGCAAGTTCCACAGTCGCAGCCATGCCTGCATATCCGCCACCGATGACCGCGACGCGCGCAGACTTGTTTGCCGTGCCGCTCACGCAGTCAGCCACGTCCGCCAGGCGATCCACAGTTTACGCACCGGCGTGAGCGATGTGCGTCGATCGAGCACCTTGCAACCGCCATTGCGGATTTCTTCAAGCACCGTTTGATAGATTGCCGCCATGACCAGGCCGGGGCGCTGGGCTTTGCGATCCTGATCCGGCAGCGAGGCGAAGGCCTGCTTGTAGTACTGCTCGGCCCTTTCGATCTGAAATTCGATCAGCCCTTGCAGTTTTTCACTTTCGTTCAGGTGAACGATGTCGGTCGCGGACAGACCAAAGCGCGCCAGCTCGTCCAGCGGCAGGTAAACGCGGCCGCGGCGTGCATCCTCCCCGACGTCGCGAATGATATTGGTGAGCTGAAATGCGGTGCCGAGGTTCTCGGCATATTTGAGCGTGGCCGCATCGCGGTAGCCGAAAATCTCGGCTGCCATCAGGCCGACCACTCCCGCCACGCGATAGCAGTAGGACTGCAGCGTGGCGAAGTCCGGATAGCGGTTGTAGCGCAGATCCATTTCCATGCCGTCGATGATGTCCTGGAAATGGGTTTGCGGAAGATTGAAGGCTTGCACCACCGGGATGAGCGCCTGGGCGACCGGGTGCTGCGCCGCGCCGGAAAATGTACCGGCGATCTCCTTGCGCCACCATGCGAGTTTGGTGCGTGCCACTTCGGCATCGGCACATTCGTCGACGACGTCGTCGACTTCGCGGCAAAACGCATACAGCGCGGTAATCGCGCGGCGGCGCCCGGGCGGCAGGAAAAGGAAGCTGTAGTAAAAGCTCGAGCCGCTTTTCGCGGCCTTGTCCCGGCAATATTCTTCGGGTGTCATCGGTAGGCGAACACGCAGCGGTAGAGCATCAGCGCCCAGTCGAGGGAATCCAGCACAGGCCGGTGGCGGAACACGTCGCCGCCGCTGGCTTGCAGTTTTTCGAGGATGCGGTTTCCGCCCATCACGATCATGCGCAGTTCGAGTCCGATGCGGCCCGGCAAGGTGCGGCCCAGCGGCGCGCCGGCAAGCAGCATCCGCCGGGTGCGGTCTATCTGGAACAGCATCAGATTGCGCCAATTGCTTCCGGCATTGCGATCTGCGATCTGGGACTCGGTTACCGCGTATTCTGCCATTTCATCGGCCGGCAGATAAATGCGGTTCTTGCGGTAGTCGATCTCGACGTCCTGCCAGAAATTGATCAGCTGCAGGCTCGAACAGATGTTGTCGGACCGGGCCAGACTGCGCGGGTCCGTCGCGCGATAAAGATGCAGCAGGAGGCGACCGACCGGATTGGCCGAGCGCCGGCAGTAGTCCATGACTTTGCCGAAGTCGGCATAGCGCGCCTTGACCACGTCCTGGGAGAAGGCCGACAGCAGGTCGTGGAACAGACCGAGCGGAAGTTCGAATTCCTGAATGATCCCGGCGAGATCCACGAACAGCGCCGAAGAGGGCGTCGCCCCGCTTTCGATCAGGTTGAGTTGCTCGCCGAAGCCTGCCAGGTTGGCGAGCCGGACCGGGGCGGGCCAGTCGCCTTCGTCGGCGAAGTCATCCGCCTGGCGGGCGAAGGCGTAGACCAATTGCACGGGACGCCTCAGCCGGGCGGGCAGCAGCACGGAGGCGACCGGAAAGTTCTCGTAATGGTTTACCGCCATCGTTTTAAGTTAAGGCGAGACAGGGAGTTAGGCCTGCATTCGCGCCCGCGGCGCGGCGCTTTTCGGGTGACGGCGGGGGGGCATTATATTAGAATGTGGGCAGCGCGAGAGTGGCGGAATTGGTAGACGCACCAGATTTAGGTTCTGGCGCCGAGAGGCGTGAGAGTTCGAGTCTCTCCTTTCGCACCAGAGCCGCGGAAAAAACGCGCCATTCATGTCACCCATCACCAACCGGAAAAACGGAATTTGATGCAAGCCAATCTGGAAACCCTGAGTTCGCTCGAGCGACGCCTGTCCGTGACATTGCCGCTCGACAAGGTCAACACCGAAGTCGAATCCCGCCTGAAGCGCCTTGCGCGCACCATGAAGCTGCATGGCTTCCGCCCCGGCAAAGTGCCGATGAAAATCGTCGAGCAGCAATTCGGCGGGCAGGTGCGGCAGGAAGTGCTCGGCGACGCCGTGCAGCAGAGCTTCGGAGAAGCGGTCAAGGAAAAGAACCTGCGTGTCGCTGGCTATCCTCGCATCGAAGTCAAACCCGGCGATGCGCCGGCGGACGAATTCGAATATATCGCCACTTTCGAGGTCTATCCCGAGGTGGCGGTCGGCGAACTCGCGCAGGTCAGGATCGAGCGGCCGGTGGTGAATATCAATGACGTGGAAGTGGACAAGACCATCGACATCCTGCGCAAGCAGCGCACGCACTACCATGTTGCGGATCGTGGCGCGCAAACCGGCGACCAGATACGCATGGACTACCGCGGGACGCTCGCGGGTCAGCCATTCGATGGCGGGACCGGCACGGACCAGAATGCGCTCCTCGGCGGCGGACAGTTGCTTGCCGACTTCGAGAAAAACCTGGTCGGCATGAGGGCCGGGGAGAGCCGGGAATTCGATGTGCACTTTCCGGACGACTATCACGGCAAGGAGGTCGCCGGAAAGGATGCGCGCTTCGCAGTTCAGCTCAAGGAAGTGCAGGCGCCGCATGTGCCGGAGGCGGACGCGGCTTTTGCCAAGTCGCTGGGTGTGGCCGACGGCGACCTGGCGAAAATGCGCGCGGACGTCAAGGCGAATCTCGAACGCGAGGTCAAACGCCGGGCCGAGGCGCGCGTGAAAGACCAGGTCATGAAATCGCTGCTCGAGGCGACCAAAGTCGAAGTACCGCGGGCGCTGCTGGACATGGAAGTCGAGCGGCTCATGCAGAACATGCGCCACGACCTCGAACAAAGAGGCCTCAAGGCCGATCAGATTCCGATGCCGAAGGAGGCGTTCGAACCTGAAGCCGTCAGGCGCGTGAGCCTCGGGCTGATCCTTGGCGAAATGGTCAAGCTGCACAAGCTCGAAGCGAAACCGGACCAGATCAAGGCGGTGATTCGGGAGTACGCTCAAAGTTACGAGAAGCCGGAAGAGGTGGTGCGCTGGTACTACCAGCAACCGGAGCGGCTGCGCGAAGTGGAGTCTATCGTTCTAGAGGACAACGTAGTGCAATGGGCGCTGTCGAACGCAAAGGTCGAAGACAAGCCGACCGCTTTCGATGATCTCATGGGGAACGCACAATGATGACGATGCATGATCGTTTTTATCCCGAACCGCAGGGACTGGGCCTGGTGCCGATGGTTATCGAGCAGAGCGGCCGCGGCGAACGCGCCTACGACATCTACTCGCGCCTGCTCAAGGAGCGCGTGGTGTTTCTGGTGGGGCCCGTTACGGAAATGACGGCAAACCTGATCGTCGCGCAATTACTCTTCCTCGAGTCGGAAAATCCGGAAAAGGACATTTCCTTCTACATCAATTCGCCGGGCGGTTCGGTTTCCGCCGGGCTGGCGGTCTACGACACGATGCAGTTCATCAAACCGGATGTCAGCACCCTGTGCGTCGGCCAGGCCGCCAGCATGGGCGCGTTCCTGCTCGCAGCAGGCTCGAAGGGCAAGCGCTTCGCCCTGCCGAACTCGAGGGTCATGATTCATCAGCCCATGGGAGGCTTCCAGGGCCAGGCTTCGGATATCGAGATCCACGCCCGCGAGATTCTCTATCTGCGCGGCCGCCTGAACGATTTGATGGCCAAGCATACGGGGCAGAAAGTCGAAAGCATCGAGCGCGATACGGACCGTGACAATTTCCTCAGTGCCGAAGAGTCGGTAAAGTACGGTCTGGTGGACAAGGTATTGCTCAGCCGCAGCGAGACCGCTGCTGCTGCTGCGGCGGCGGCGACCTGAGTTCGGCGCGGGATTGAGCCGAACTCCGGCGTCGGGCCGGCGCATTGGTTGAACGAAAGGGAAACATGTCTGAGAAACCTGGTGGCGAAAAGCTTCTTTACTGTTCCTTCTGCGGCAAGAGCCAGCACGAGGTTCGCAAGCTGATTGCCGGTCCGTCGGTTTTCATCTGCGATGAGTGCATTGAGCTGTGCAATGACATCATTCGCGAGGAAAGCCACGCCGAGACCGCCGGGAAGGGTGTCAAATCCGATCTCCCGGTTCCCCACGAGATACGTGAAAGCCTCGACCAGTACGTCATCGGCCAGGACATCGCGAAAAAGATTCTGTCGGTGGCGGTCTACAACCATTACAAGCGGCTGAAGACGGTGCAGAAGAAGGACGACGTCGAACTCGCCAAGAGCAATATTCTTCTGATCGGACCGACGGGCTCCGGCAAGACGCTGCTGGCGCAAACGCTGGCGCGGCTGCTGAACGTGCCTTTCGTCATGGCCGACGCGACTACGCTTACCGAGGCCGGGTACGTGGGCGAGGACGTCGAGAACATCATCCAGAAACTGCTGCAGAAGTGCGACTACGACGTCGAAAAGGCGCAGCGCGGCATTGTCTATATCGACGAAATCGACAAGATCTCGCGGAAGTCGGACAACCCTTCGATCACCCGGGACGTATCCGGCGAGGGTGTGCAGCAGGCGCTCCTCAAGCTGATCGAAGGCACCATCGCGTCGGTTCCGCCGCAGGGCGGCCGCAAGCATCCGAACCAGGAATTCGTGCAGGTGGACACCACCAACATCCTGTTCATCTGTGGTGGCGCTTTCGATGGCCTCGACCGGATCATCCGCGCCCGCTCCGACAAAGGCGGCATCGGCTTCGGCGCGGAAGTCAAAAGCAAGGACAACCGCAAGGACATTGGCGCGGTGCTGCGCGGCGTCGAGCCCGAAGACCTGATCAAGTACGGCCTGATCCCCGAATTCGTCGGACGGCTGCCGGTCGTGGCTACGCTCGATGAACTTGACGAGGCGGCGCTGATCCAAATTCTGACTGAGCCGAAAAACGCGTTGCTGAAGCAGTATCAGCGCATGTTCAGCATGGAAGGCGTGGAGCTCGAGGTGCGCACCGAAGCCTTGAAGGCTGTGGCTTTCAAGGCGCTGGCCAGGCGCACCGGCGCTCGTGGCCTGCGCTCGATCCTGGAGCACGTCCTGCTGGACATCATGTACGACCTGCCTTCGCTCAATAACGTGGAGAAAGTGGTTGTAGATGAAGGCATGATCAAGGGCGATGCGCAGCCGATACTGCTTTACTCCGATCAGCCGAAGGTTGCGGGCTCCGCTTGAGGAAACGGCGGATGTCCCAACCTCTCGCAGGCATCCGTTTGCAAGAAGTAGACGTATTACAAAGGGTTGCCGATACGGTTGAAATAACCGGACGGTCCCCCACCTTAGCTCTTACTGATGCCACTTTGGGTGACAAATGACCTATCCCGCCGATCCTGCTGAAAACGTCGTTACCTACCCGCTGCTCCCGCTGCGGGACGTGGTGGTGTTCCCGCACATGGTGATCCCGTTGTTCGTCGGGCGCCCGAAGTCGATCAAGGCGCTCGAAACGGCCATGGAATCGGGGAAAAGCATCCTGCTCGTAGCCCAGAAGTCGGCTGCGAAGGACGAGCCGTCTCCCGAGGATCTGTACGACATCGGCAGCATCGCCAATATCCTGCAGATGCTCAAATTGCCCGATGGCACGGTCAAGGTGCTGGTCGAGGGCGTGCAGCGTGCGCGCGTGGTCACCGTTACGGACGAGAAGACGCATTACGTGGCGGAAGCGGTGCCGATTCCAGCGGATGCCATCGAATCCACGGAAGTCGAAGCCATGCGCCGGGCGATGCTCACGCAGTTCGACCAGTACGTAAAACTCAACAAGAAGATTCCGCCGGAAATCCTGACCTCCCTGTCCGGGATCGACGAGCCGGGTCGGCTTGCCGATACCGTTGCGGCCCATTTGCCGCTCAAGCTCGATCAGAAGCAAGCGGTGCTGGAGATGTTCGAGGTCAAGAAGCGCCTCGAGCACCTGCTGTCGCTGATGGAGGCCGAACTCGACATCCTGCAGGTCGAGCGCCGCATTCGCGGGCGCGTCAAGCGCCAGATGGAGAAGAGCCAGCGCGAGTATTACCTGAACGAACAGGTCAAGGCGATCCAGAAGGAACTCGGCGACATGGAGGAAGGTGCCGATCTCGACGAGATGGAAAAGCGCGTCAAGGCGGCGCACATGCCCAAGGAAGCCAGGACCAAGGCCGAATCGGAATTGAAGAAGCTGCGCCTGATGTCGCCGATGTCCGCGGAAGCGACCGTCGTGCGCAACTACATCGAGACCATGGTCGGCTTGCCCTGGAAGAAGAAAAGCAAGATAAGCAACGACCTCATGAAAGCCCAGGAAGTCCTGGATGCCGACCATTACGGGCTGGAGAAGGTGAAAGAACGCATCGTCGAATATCTCGCGGTCCAGCAGCGCGTCGAGAAGCTCAAGGCGCCGATTCTGTGCCTGGTCGGACCGCCTGGCGTCGGCAAGACTTCGCTCGGCCAGTCGATCGCGCGCGCCACGAACCGCAAGTTCACGCGCATGTCTCTGGGAGGCGTGCGCGATGAAGCCGAGATCCGCGGCCATCGCCGCACCTACATCGGTTCCATGCCGGGCAAGCTGTTGCAGAACATGGCGAAGGTGGGCGTGCGCAATCCGCTCTTCCTGCTCGATGAAGTCGACAAGATGGGACAGGATTTTCGCGGCGATCCGGCTTCGGCCCTGCTTGAAGTGCTCGATCCGGAGCAGAACGACAAGTTCGTCGATCATTACATCGAAGTCGAATACGACCTGTCGGACGTCATGTTCGTGGCAACTGCCAACACCATGAACATTCCAGCGCCGTTGCTGGATCGCATGGAAGTGATCCGCTTGTCCGGCTACACCGAGGACGAAAAGATCAACATTGCGATGCGCTACCTTGTGCCCAAGCAGGTGAAGAACAACGGGCTGAAGGAGGGCGAGATTGCGGTTTCGGAAAGTGCAATTCGCGACATCGTTCGCTACTACACCCGGGAAGCCGGTGTGCGCAGCCTGGAACGTGAAATCTCCAAGATCTGCCGCAAGGTGGTGAAATCATTGCTGACCAAGAAGCGGGAGACGCGGGTCACGGTGTCGGCGCGCAATCTCGACCACTATCTTGGCGTGCGCCGCTTTACCTACGGGCTGGCCGAGAAGAACAACCAGGTCGGACAGGTGACCGGACTGGCCTGGACTGAGGTCGGCGGCGAACTGCTCACGATCGAGGCGGTGGTGATGCCCGGCAAAGGCAACATCCAGCGCACCGGTTCGCTCGGCGACGTCATGAAGGAATCGGTGGAGGCGGCACGCTCGGTGGTTCGTTCGCGCGCTGCCCGTCTCGGTATCAAAGATGATGCGTTCGAGAAAAGCGATATCCACGTGCACGTTCCGGAAGGCGCGACGCCGAAGGATGGTCCGTCCGCGGGGGCGGCGATGACGACTGCACTGGTGTCGGCGCTGACCGGGATTCCGGTCAGGGCGGACGTAGCGATGACCGGTGAAATTACCTTGCGCGGCGAAGTACTGGCGATCGGCGGCCTCAAGGAGAAGTTGCTGGCGGCGCATCGCGGCGGCATCAAGACGGTGCTGATTCCGGAAGAGAACGTCAAGGATCTCGTCGAGATTCCGGACAACGTCAAGAACCGCCTGGAGATCCATCCGGTAAAGTGGATCGACCAGGTGCTGGAACTGGCGCTTGAACGCAAACCGGAGCCGTTGCCGGAAAAAGCCGAAGCGGTGGCGATCCCGAAAGTGGATTCGAATGAAGCGGTAGGCGCCGTCAAACACTGAGCATTGGCAAGCGGACAGACGGGAATGCGACAAGCATTCCCGTTTTTTTTGCGTGCCGTTCGTGTGCGTCAGCATGCTCGATCGGCCGGGAACGCGCTTGACACGCGGATTTTCACCTTGCTATAAAGCACGTCCGGGGATCAAAACGCCAAAATAATTTCCTCTGTCTTCGGCCCGCAGTCGAATGCAGTTGTTTGTATCTCATCAACGAAAAAAGCGAAAGGGGATGTTTAGTGAACAAATTCGAACTCATTGAGGCCATAGCGAAGTCTGCCGATATTTCCAAGGCGGCGGCCGGACGCGCCCTCGACGGTGCAGTGGCCGCGATCCAGATATCGCTGAAAAAAGGCGCAATGGTGACGCTGGTCGGCTTCGGTACTTTTTATGTCGGCAAGCGCGCAGCGCGCAGCGGACGCAACCCGCGCACGGGCGCCGCAATCAAGATCAAGGCGGCGAAAGTGCCGAAGTTCCGCGCTGGCAAAGCCCTCAAGGATGCAGTAAACTAGCGCGCTTCGTTAGGCCGCATCGACTGACTTCAGTGTGAGTCTGATGACAGAAACCATGCAGCGCCGCAGCGGGAATTCGCGGAGCGCCAGGTATAGGCGGGGCACCAGGTATTCGTGTGAAACAATGGGTGCTTAGCTCAGTTGGTAGAGCGTCGCCCTTACAAGGCGAATGTCGGGGGTTCGAGCCCCTCAGCACCCACCAGCGGAACTTAACGTGCAGGACAAGGAGTGGTAGTTCAGTTGGTTAGAATACCGGCCTGTCACGCCGGGGGTCGCGGGTTCGAGTCCCGTCCACTCCGCCAGACC
>JANXPQ010000018.1 GCA_025357235.1 Betaproteobacteria bacterium | reverse complement strand
ACAGAAATCCGGCGCATCAGAGCGGTCGGTCAAGCGCGGTCTTTACATTTTTGCCTTCGAATCGAATCTTTCGGGGCCTGACTAGTGCGCTGGCGCTGCACAACTCCAATCGAAGGCCACTAGGATCACGCAGGATCGATTTGCCGGAAGCACCTGGTACGCGAGCATGTCCGGAATTCTGCGAGCAGCAGGTTGACTCTGCATTCAAATTATCGTGCTTGAATTGGATGATAGCTACCAGCACGGGCACTAGGATGCGCCAGGTTGAACGCGGCGGGGGAGGGCGACTAATAGGTTGCTATTCGTTAGTCGTCTCGGAATTGATCTTGAAGTAGCAACAGGGTAGCAACGAGAGAAATGAAAAAGGCTTGGATTTCTCCAAGCCTTTGATGTTTTGGCGCGCCCGGCAGGATTTGAACCCACGACCCCTTGGTTCGTAGTTGGTCCTGCGTGCGCAACTCGTTGTTTAATTTAATGCTATAGCGCCGCCCGTTTCCCATTGTTGCGCTGTTTTGCCCGCTCTTGCTCTGTCGAGTCCCCAAAATCTCCCCACGACGATTGACGGGGGACAGTGTTGATTTTCACTGCCAGTTGACCTCCGACATAGACCTGTAGTTGGGGTGATTGGTCGGGGTGCCCGAATCTGAAAAATCGCTGGCAGATGATATAAAACATCGGATAAGATCACGTAATAACCGAGGATTTGTATCACATGGCTCGCAAGATACCCATCACCCAGCGAGGACGCACGTTCGGTTTTCTCAAAATCAAGGGGATGGCGCGCCTAAGCGAACTGATCGAGGAGGGCGTTACTGCATCCACCGTTTCGCGGCTGGAACGCGAGGGTGCAATTATCCGGCTCGCACGTGGGCTGTACCAGCTTCCGGATGCGTCGATCGACGCGAATCACACTCTGGCCGAGACCGCCAAATTGGTGCCAAAAGGCGTCATCTGCCTCACCTCGGCGCTGGCCTTTCACGAGCTGACCGATCAAATACCCGCGAAGGTGTGGATTGCCATTGGACCGAAGGACTGGCGCCCGAAGTTTCGGTACCCGCCTGCACGCTTTGCTCATTTTCCGAGCAATCATCTGCGAGCCGGAATCGAGCGCCACGTCATCGACGGCGTCGAGGTACCGATTTTCGGGATCGCCAAGACCATTGCGGATCTCTTTCGCTATCGCCGCACCATTGGCATCAACGTCGCCCTTGAAGGTCTGCGCGAAGCACTTCGAAAGAGAAAAGCCACGCCGGCACAGATCGCCAAATATGCCAACGACGCACGGGTGTGGAAAATCATGGAACCGTATGTGAGTGCGCTGACCTCCGATGGCTAGGCAACCACGCGACATCGGTGCCTCGGTTCGCGCTCGCCTACTGGACCTTGCGCGCGAAAAGGGGCAAGTCTTCGATCTGCTCCTCACGCGATACGCGACCGAGCGGTTGCTCTATCGCCTTAGCACCACGCCGCACCGCGACCGCTTTGTCCTCAAAGGGGCGATGCTGATGACGGCTTGGTTCGACGATCCGCATCGTCCCACACGCGATGTGGATTTCCTCGGCCATGGCGATCCGGCGCCTGAGTCTATGCTCTCCGTATTCCGCGAAATCTGCGCCATCGAGGAGAACGACGGCATCACATTTGACGCCGATACGCTGCGAGTCGAATTGATACGCGAAGAACTTGAGTATGGCGGCCTGCGCCTGCGTACGACCGCGCGACTAGCTGGGGCGCGGATTACGATAGTCATCGATATCGGTTTCGGCGACGCGATCGAACCAGGGATCGAGGAAATCAGCCTGCCGGTGTTGCTCGACCTCCCCGCGCCCCGGCTGCGTGCGTATGCACGGGAAACGGTGGTCGCGGAGAAATTTCAGGCAATGGTCATGCTCGGTCTCGCCAACACGCGGATGAAGGACTTCTACGACGTCTGGATATTGAGTCGAAACTATGCCTTTGACGGAGAACGCCTGAGCCGCGCCATTGCAGCGACATTCGAACGCCGCGGAACCGCGATACCGAAAGACGTGCCCGACGCGCTTACTCCGGCCTTCGCCAACGATGCGACAAAACAGCGCCAGTGGGCCGCATTCGTCAGGGGCTTGGCTGCGGACGTGCCGCCGCTCGAATCGATCGTGAATGACCTCGCGGGATTCTTACTGCCGCACGCACGGCTGGCAGGACAGCAAAGAGGAGCGGCTGATCGTGGAACTCCATGATCTGAAGATTCGATTACAACAACATCTGAGTGACGGTCTGGTCACCATCATCGGTTCCGGCCTATCGTGTGCTGAGGGCCTTCCTGGAATGCAGGAATTAGCGGATCACCTATGTGGCACAGTAGGCCCCGGTCTTAGCGCCGACGATCACGCCAGTTGGTCCGTCATCATGCCCTTAATCCAGGCGAAAGGCCTCGATGTTGATTTCCGCGCCGATCTGACCCGGATTTTCGTCGGCAAGTCACCCGCCATGTAAGAAACCAACCGCTTGCATACATATTAGAATTTCAATGCGTAAGTGGGTCTGGCTGAAATGAAAAGACGGGGCACCACGCGGTGAAAATCAACACCGCTTGGTTGACCATCGTCTGCTGTAGCACCGAGTTTAGGTATTACGGCGCTATGAAACTTCCGAGCCCGCGCCACAGCGTCGCGTGTATCCACGGCGACGCGTCTTGAAACGAATGCTCGAGCACTGCCTCCAACCAAGGCCCGCCAAGTCGCCCAGCAC
>JANXPQ010000011.1 GCA_025357235.1 Betaproteobacteria bacterium | reverse complement strand
CCGAGGCCACGGTGCTGTCCATGGCGATTGCCATCGTGGTGTCGGGGCTGGCGCTGTTCGTCGTGAGGCGCCCGACCCTGACCGGAGCGAACATCACGGCAGGTGCGACGCTGATGGGGGTGGGCATCAGCGCCATGCACTACACGGGGATGTACGCCATGCGGATGTCACCCCCGATCGAATACAACCCGCCCGTTTTTATCGCGTCTGTCATCATTGCGATCGGGGCCTCGTTCGCTGCGCTCTGGATAGCCTTCCAATTGCGCCATACGGGCTTCGGCGTGGCGTTCTTTGCCAAGCTCGGTAGCGCGGCCATCATGGGGCTCGCCATCACCGGCATGCATTACACGGGCATGGCCGCCGCACAGTTCGCGCCCGACAGCGTCTGCCTCGCGGTTGATTCCACCAATGGCATGCAAGGCGCCGCACTGGCGCTGACCATCGGTATCACGACCATCTGCATCCTGGCGATCACACTGGGGTTATCGGCGCTCGACGCCCATTCCGCGAAACTTGCGGACTCGCTGCAAACGGCCAACGAGCAATTGCTCAATCTCGCGCTCTACGACAGCCTCACCGGGTTGCCGAACCGCATGCTGTTGGATGACCGCATGGCGCAGGCCGCGTTGAGCGCGGAGCGTGCGAAGAAATCATTCGCCCTGATGTTTATCGATCTTGACCGGTTCAAGCCGGTCAACGATTCCTTCGGCCACGGCGTCGGGGACGAATTGTTGAAGGTCGTGGCGCAGCGGCTGGTTGCCTGCGTCCGGAAAGTGGACACGGTTGCCCGCACCGGTGGTGACGAATTCATTGTCCTGTTGAGCGAGATCGCGGACCCGAAGCACGCGGCCATCGTAAGCAGCAAGGTTCTCGACGAGCTTTCGCGGCCATTTATCATCGAGCGCCATGAGCTGAACATATCTGGAAGCATCGGCATCAGCATCTATCCGCGAGATGGCAAGGACGTGAATGTTCTGAAGGCCAATGCGGATGTGGCCATGTATTACGCGAAACGCAGCGGACGCAACAGCTACTGCTTCTTCGCTCAAGGAATGGAGACGGCCGCGCCCGCTAAAGGTTGACGACGGAGCGCGCGTAAGATGCTGGTCGCCCCCGGGTCCTATGGACACGGCCCTTCCCTGCCTTTACGACATTTTTGGCCGAATGCCCTGGCGATGCCCGGAGTTATGGCCGACGGCCGGTTATGGTCAATGACCGGTTATGGTCGCAGACCGGTATCCGAGCGAAGCCGGAATCCCTTGTGGAATGCCGTGTGGGCGGCACCCTTTTAGCCCGCTATCCCGCGAAGTCGGGCAGTCTTCAGTGCTGCCATTCGCTTTTCGCTTTCCCCTTTCCCCTTTCGCCTTTAACCTTTCCTCTCGCCTCTCGTTTCTCGCCTCTACGTCGCGACAGCGCCGCTTCTTGCGCTATACTCCCCCGGACGAAAAGTCCAAGAAAAACCGCGGACTACGAGGGAAATCAAGGGTGATGAAATTCCGCATACGGAGCGCAAAGTTAGCGGTCGCCGCGCTCACTATATATTCCGGGTTGCTGGGGGCGCAGCAGATGCCCGGCACGGGATCGGAGTTGAGGTTCGACTCCTCCGGCAACAACCAGCAGCAGGGCAGTTCGCAGATGCCCATTCAATCGCCCACCATCGTCACGCCCCAGGGCACGCCGGGTGCCGACAAGGTCTTCTCGAATTCGTCGTCGCCTGGTTCGGAGCGCCAGACTTTACAGCGCGAGCAGGCGCGCGAACGCGTTCGTTCCGCTGCGCCGCTCGAACGCAACGAGTTCCAGGAGTTCGTGCTGAAAAGCACGGGCCGCGATCTGCCGGTGTTCGGCTACAACCTGTTCGATGAGGCCCTCAGTACCTTTGCGCCGCTCGACCGCGTGCCGGTGCCTTCCGACTATGTGATCGGCCCCGGCGACGAAATCATGGTGCGCGCGTGGGGGCAGATCGATGTCGACGTACGCACCTCGGTCGATCGCAACGGCCGCATCTACATTCCGAAGGTCGGCGCGATCAACGTTGCAGCGACCCGTTACCAGGATCTCGACGCGCGCGTGCGCAGTTCGATAGCGCGCGTCTTCAAGAACTTCGACATGGTCGTCACGCTGGGCGAGCTGCGCTCGATCCAGATCTTCGTCGTCGGGCAGGTGCGCCGGCCCGGCAGCTTCACCGTGAGCTCCTTGTCGACGCTGGTCAATGCGCTGTTCGCCTCCGGCGGGCCGACCACCAAGGGTTCCCTGCGCAAAGTGCAGCTCAAGCGCGGCAACAAAGTCGTCACCGAATTCGACTTCTACGAACTGCTGCTGAACGGCGACAAGTCCAAAGATGCCGCCTTGCTTCCCGGGGATGTGATCTTCGTGCCGGCCATCGGACCGCTCGCGGCCATCGCCGGGAGCGTGAATTCGCCCGCCATATTCGAAATGAAGGCGGGGCAGAAGCTCGAAGAGCTGGTGGCCATGGCGGGCGGGCTCTCCACCAACGCATCCGGGCAGAAAGTCACGCTGGAACGCATCGCGGGCCGCAAGAGCCGGGTAGTGGAAGAGCTGGCTCTCGATGCGACGGGGCTGTCGCGCCCGGTGATGGATGGCGACCTCGTCAATGTCTTTACCCTGTCGCCGCGGCTGTTCAACGCGGTGACGCTCCGCGGGAACGTCGCCACGCCGGTGCGCTTCGAATGGAAAGACGGGCTGCATATCAGCGACATCATTCCCGACCGCAGCATGCTGGTCGTGCCCGACTACTGGCTGCAACGCGATCGCGCCGGCCGGCCGCAGAGCTGGCTGCTGGAAGAGGATGAACTACTCGAATCCCCTCCGGATGCCAATGGCCGCAATACCGCCCCGGTCAGCAAAACCGACTCGTCCGGCCGCCGAACCGACATCGCGCAGGTGCGCAAGCGCGAGCGTGAAAAAGACCAAGCGGAAGGGCAGGATCGCGAGCGCCGCGATACGGCGAAAGTCAGGCGCGGCGTGAAGCGGCCCGGCGCGGAAGTGAATTGGGATTACGCCGTCGTCGAGCGCCTGAACCCCGTCGACTACTCCACCATTCTCATTCCGTTCAACCTCGGCTCGGCGATTGGCGACAAAGGCTCGGAGCACAACCTCAAGCTCGAACCCGGCGACATCGTCACCATCTTCTCCAAGGAAGATATCCGCGGCCCGCAGGCGAAGCAGAGCAAGTTCGTGCGGCTCGAAGGCGAATTCCAGACCGCGGGGGTTTATCAGATCGAAGCGGGCGAGACGCTTCGCCAGTTGCTGGCTCGTGTCGGCGGGATTACCGGCAACGCCTACGTATATGGTGCGGAATTCACGCGCGACTCGACGCGCATCCAGCAGCAGGAACGGCTCGAGGAAGCGCTGGGTCGTCTCGAAGTCGAGATGCAGCGCTCGGGCGTGCGGCGCGCACAATCGGTGACGGCGCCGGAGGATGCGCAAGGCCTGCAGGCAGAGGCGCAGGCGCAAAAGGCGCTGCTGGCCAAGTTGCGAACCCTGAGGGCGACCGGACGCATCGTGCTCGAAGTGAAGCCCGAAGCGAAATCGCTGAAGGACTTTCCCGACCTGGTGCTCGAAGACGGCGACCGCCTCCTGGTTCCGGCGCGGCCTTCGACCGTCAGCGTGTTCGGCTCGGTCTACAACCAGAATTCCTATATCTATCGGCAAGGCAAACAGGTCGCCGATTACCTCGCCCAGGCCGGCGGCCCCACCAGAGACGCGGACAAGTCATCGCTCTACGTGCTGAGGGCCGATGGCTCGGTCATCAGCAAACAGCAAGGCGGGTGGCTGGGTCGCGGATTCAACGGAGAACGCATGAATCCGGGCGATTCGATCATCGTTCCGGAAGACCTGGGAAAACTGAGCTGGACCAAGGAACTCAAGGACTGGACCCAGATTTTTTACCAGCTCGCGCTCGGCGTCGTTGGATTGAAAGTATTGGGTCAGATCTGATGGCTGAAAACGATCAGGCGAGTTCTGCCCAGTCATCACCTACCAGCCACCAGCCACCAGCCACCGGCCACTCCCAGGCTGATGATGAAATCAGCCTGCTGGACATGGCGATCGTCCTCGCCAAGCACAAGAAACTCATTCTCGGTTTTCCGTTTCTCGCCGCCGTAGTTACAGCGGGCATCACGCTGTTGATGCCGAACTGGTACACAGCAACGGCTAAACTTTTACCCCCTCAGCAGTCCCAATCTAATGCCGTAGCCATTCTCGGACAACTTGGCGCTCTTTCTGGTGGGACATCAACAGCACTGGGTCTTAAAAATCCTAGCGATATATTCGTTGCGATGCTGAAGAGTCGTACGGTGGCGGACGCAATCATTGAAAGGTTCAAACTCAAAGAACTTTATGACGAGAAATACTTGCAGGATGCCCGCAAGGCTCTTTCCAAGAATGCGGACATCACTGCTGCTCGGGACGGCGTGATTACTATAGAAGTGGATGACAAAAGCCCGCAGCTTGCAGCGGATATATCGAACGCCTATGTCGAGGAGTTGGAAAGGCTGACGCTGAGGCTGGCAGTAGGGGAGGCAGGGCAAAGACGGCTGTTCTTCGAAAAACAACTGCAAAAATCAAAACAAGATCTTGCCACCGCTGAAATAGAAATGCAGAAGCTTCAAGAGAGAACCGGAATTATCAATCCGACTGGACAGGCCAGTTTATCGGTCGCTGCAGCAGCGGGCTTGCGCGCGCAGATTACTGCAAAGGAAGTCCAGCTAAGCGCTCTTCGCACATTTGCCACAGATCAAAATCCCGATTTGATGCGCACTGAGAGAGAACTTGAAGGCCTGCGGGTTCAACTTGCCAAAACGGGCAAGGCCAGCGATGAGAAGGGTGACGTGTTGGTCGGTATTGGGAAGGTTCCAGGCGCAAGCGTCGAGTTCATCAAGAAATTCCGGGACGTGAAGTATTACGAGACGTTATTCGAGTTACTTGCTAAACAATACGAAATTGCAAAGATCGACGAGGCAAAGGAAGCAACGTTGA
The DNA here is from genome assembly GCA_025357235.1 of Betaproteobacteria bacterium. GTDB lineage: Bacteria > Pseudomonadota > Gammaproteobacteria > Burkholderiales > JACQAP01 > JACQAP01. The sequence goes on along the minus strand of JANXPQ010000011.1, from coordinate 572 downwards.
TACAAGTGCTCGACAAGGCAATCGAACCAGAGCGCAAGTCACGGCCAAAACGAGCGCTGATAGTTCTAATAACGGGACTTCTAGCTGGCATTCTAGCGACCCTTATCGCATTTATGAAAGAGGCAGTGGGACGCGCGCATGCCGATTCGAGCAACTTGCGTCGTTTTGAACTGCTTCGCCGATATCTGTTGAACAAATAAGTGCCGTGGAGAATCGAGAACTCAAAGCGGTGCCATCGACATTTTTGTCGCGATCATCAATCTCTATTTGGAGATACTCGCACGCGGAGTTAGGCTTACGTCACACTACTCCTACCAACAGACATCCGGATATCGCCGAACCATATTCGATTGACTCGTTCCGGTCCTAACTTTAAAAATCTTCCTTGTGTTGTTCGCAGTTTGGTTTTAGCAGGCGAGTAAAGTGAATATGAGAAGTGGTCCCGCAAATCTGAACAGGGCTATAAGTGGAAACTCCGGGTATAAAGCCGGACCGGACACGGTCCGGCAAAAAGGAGTTTTTGATGGTGAAGAAGAAAGCATCGGCGCGGCGCACGCGGCGCGCCCACAATC
>JANXPQ010000566.1 GCA_025357235.1 Betaproteobacteria bacterium | reverse complement strand
GACACCGCCTGCTTTTTCGAAATCGGCTTGTCGGGCGTGCTGACTTTCTCAGCAATATGCGCCACGATCTTGGACTTGCTCATCGGGTTTGCCATCGAGTTCTTCTAGCCTCCTCAGAATTAGTTGCCAGCCGGCCCCGGGTTTCCGGAGACCGCGAGGGACTATAGCTGCACCGGCGCACGAACGCAAGCAAAACCTTGAAAAAAGCCTTGAAAAACAGGCTTTTCGCGCGCGGCCGGAATGATGATCGTGCACACCCGAGAGGGGCATGTACCCGACCTGTCGGATTGTCCGCCCTACAAGCTCGCCCGCAGCCGCAATGCCGGCGCGGAAATTGGCAGCGCCGGTCCGCTGGGCCGCCTGCTAATCCGCGGTGAACCCGGTCACGATTTCATCGATGAATTGCAGCCGGCCGCCGGGGAGATCGTGATCGACAAGCCCGGCTACAGCGCCTTTGCGCATACCGATCTCGATCATCGTCTGCGCGTGCGCGATATCGACACCCTGTTGCTGAGCGGCATCACCACCGAAGTCTGTGTCAGCTCGACGTTGCGCGACGCGGTGGATCGCGGTTACCGATGCATCACGATCGGCGACGCCTGCGCCTCCGGGTATCCCGATTTGCATGACGCGGCCCTGCGCATGATCGCCGTCGAAGGCGGCATCTTCGGTACCGTCTCCAGCAGCGAAAAAATTGCCGCTGAACTCGCCGGCGGGATAGTCGCGTGACAGCGGCTCGCAAATTGTGGTCGCTGCTGACCGCCACGCATCACTACGAGAAGACGCTCTCCACGCGCAATCGCGGCGCCGGCACGATGATCGATGCGCCCATTCTCGCCTACCTGATCGAAACGACAAACGGCCGCGTCCTTTACGACGTCGGCTGCGATTACGCCAAGATCGCCGATCCCGCCAAGCGGGCAAAGTGGTACGACCCCGCCGTGTTCGCCTTCGGCGCGCCGCAGATGCGCGAAGACCAGTGCCTGCCGGCCTGGTTTGCACGACTTCGCATCTCGGCTGCGGATATCGATGCGGTGTTTCTCGGCCACCTGCATTTCGACCATGCCGGCGGCCTGTGCGACGTGGCCGGCTGCGAAATCCACGTGCAGCACGACGAACTGGAATCGGCACGCAATCGCGAAGATGCCGGGTACTTTCCGGACGACTTCGACGGCGACTACCGCTGGATAGTCATGCAGGGCGAATACGATCTGCTGCCCGGCCTGCGCGCAATCTCCACTCCCGGCCACACCGCCGGCCACATGTCATTACTCATCGAGTTGCCCAAGGGCCCGCCGGTTCTTCTGTGCGGCGACGCCGCCGACCTCACGGAGAACCTGGAAGACGAAGTCGCGCCGGGTCTGTGCTGGCGCGAGCAGGAATCGATGGCCGTCGACAGCATCCGCAAACTCAAACGCATCGCGCGCGAAGAAGGTGCGCAACTCTGGCCGAATCACGATATGGCCTTCTGGCGGCAGCTTCGCCACTTTCCTTTGTTCCACGAATAACTAAAGCGCTCCACCCAACACAGAGGCACAGAGAACACAGAGGGCACGGAGGAAAGGAAAATGAACGAATTCTGGAAAGTTGAACTTCTGCCAATATTCCCCGGTGATCCGATAACGCCCACGCTCTCGGCGTACCGAAGTTTCTCTCTCGCTAATGTTTTCTCTGTGCCCTCTGTGCCTCTGTGTTCTCTGTGCCTCTGTGTTGGGTGTAAACCATGAATTTAGCTTCAGGACCTGAGGTTCCACCGGAGTACCTGGGCGTATGGAAACGCACACTGCTGCGCACGCCGCAGCGCGAGGACACGACTACGCAGGTGTACTGGATGCAGACGCAGTCGTGGCATGCGGACATCCGCGTTCCGGCCAACCGGCCCACGTTCGACGGCAAGACGGCCTTGGATCAACTGAACAAGGCCGAACTGATGGAGCTGGCGAAGCAGCAGGGATTCTGCGGCACGACAGTGGTGGATGAGGACATCTGCCGCTGGCTGCGTCAGTACGACTTCCAGCCGCCGAGCGGCGCGAACGACATCGGCCGCATGGAATTCGAAGGACCGGATCGGGTGCTCGAGTACGGCGTCGATGCGGAGTACTTTGAGATCTGGGATCGATTGCCTGGCAGCAGGGGCAAGACCTCTGCCGTGCAGGTTTCCGGCGATCCGTTATCGTTGCTGCTCTCCGCAGGCGAATACGTGATGTCCGTTCGCCCTCGCGCCGCGAAACTACCCACCGCATCCCATCTGACCGCGTTCCTCGAAGGCAAGAACGGCCAGATCGTGCGCGAAACGCTGGATTTCGAAATCAGCTTCGGCAGATGGATAGCGGCGGATGCCTGGCGCATCGAACTTTCGACGCTGCCGTGGATGACGGGATTGGAAGTATAGTCGCCAAGCCAACGACCAAAAAGCCGCGCCCGGAACGCCACCCTGGAATAGCAGCGTTGGCATTTCGCTGTTGATGGACGACTGGAACCGCCCTGGATGTGGCCAGCATGGGCCGTAAGAAAGCTGAAAGCACTTCCTGTTAATGTTGGATGTGACTGGCTAAATCTGCAGCAGGCGGTAGAAGTGGCTGGTTCGACCCGTTGTTAAGGTGCTGTACCAAATTTTCAATTATCCTCTCATGATTCGTTCGCGCAAACAGGAGTTGAATAGTGTCCATGATGAATAAGGAAAACCATCGGGGATTTACGCTGATCGAAATCGCCATCGTGCTGGTGATCATCGGTCTGCTGCTGGGCGGCGTGCTCAAGGGCCAGGAGCTGATCAACAACGCGAAGGTCAAGAGCTATGCGACCGACTTCCGCAACATCCCGGTCCAGCTCTATGGCTATCAGGACCGATTCAAAGCGCTGCCCGGCGATGATTCGCTGGTGGTCACGCATATCCCGACCGCTACGCTCGCCACCACCCCGGCCGGCACAATCGGTAACGGCGTGATCAACGGCGTTTGGGACACCACCACCAACTCGGATGAGAGCTGCCTGTTCTGG